>JAJZNY010000436.1 GCA_021852245.1 Planctomycetota bacterium
CAGACACGCCATCCTTGGTGACGGTCGGGGCGCCCCACCCCTTATCCAAAATGGCGTTCCGCCCACGGGGCCCCAGCGTGCTTTTCACTGCCGAGGCCAGCTTGGTGACTCCCTCAAGCAAACTTTTACGTGCGTTTTCATCAAAACTGATCTGCTTTACTGCCATCGAGATAAACTCCTTTTATGTCGCCCCGGCTCTTGAGGCCTGCCAACATTCAGCACGGCATCTTCGCGGCGATCTCACCCGCTTCCGCGCAGCGCCCATGGCCGGACACGCACACCGGTTATGCAACCGCTATGCCAAGATCGAATTCCGAAGCGCATGTACTGACATAACGCCATATAAAATAACAACTTAACGAATAATATGGCAATTAGGTTACCAACCGAAAGCGAGAGAGATTTTCTGCCGCTGTGGCAGCGAGGCGTGAGTGACCCCGCCCCCGGTTTGCCATAACGGCAGTGAGATGCGGAGGGACCCCACCATGGCTCCTGCCGACAGGCAGATGTCGCGCCACGAACCGTCAAATCATCATCTTGCCCCTAAAAGGGCATCGGGGTTCAGGCGAACACGAAGGCTTCCGGGACTGAGCAGGAGGCAATCTTCCTCTTTACCCGCATGATGAACGTGAAGACACGCGAAGTCCGTCACGGAATCCGCCCCACTCACTCGGCCTCGACATTCGGCCTTGACATTATCCGGCAGCGCGGACCGGCCACAACGCACGGCCCAGACCATTTTTACGTTATCATCGGTTCACCGATTCGCCCGGCCACCGCAAACCAGTGCCGTTGCCGAATATCGAGGTGAAATAGGCATACTCCGAGGCGGTCAGCGTAAGCAGCAACGCCAGAAAGCCAATCCAATACGGCACCATCGGGAGAATCGACGAAACCACCGCAACGGCGGCTCCGCAGGCAGAGAGCACCCCAACCGCTGATGGCGATCCCCGACCGGCGCGTCGGCTATCGGCCGACAACTCCATGCCCCCCGCGCCCCGGGCGAAGAGTATCCGACCAACGAGCGGCGAAGCAAAGGCAATGCATGCGGCCACCGAGAGGAGGGCACTATCGGACCATCGGTGATGCGCAGCACCTGATACCCGCAGGGCATTGCCGAGCGGGAGCGGAACCAACGCCACCACGCAGATCGGAACGTAAGCCGCAACCATTGCAAGGCCCCAAACCGCCCACTCGACGAAAACGGCGCGATGATTGGGAGGCTTCGACGAACCGCGAACGCTGAAACCTCCGGGGCGCAGAATCCAAAGAGGTCGGTCGTCCCGCCCCGCCACTCCGTCGCCTGCGGGTGGGTGAGGAATCCAGTCGAAGCTGAATCCCGGACCGACAAGAGTGTGCAGAGCTCCGGACATCGCCGCACAGAAAACCAGCGCCGCCAGAGGGGCACCGGAGAGTCCCGCCAGCCCCGCCACTGTGAGCGCAACCAGAGCACCGGCTGCGATGAGAAACATCGCCACAAGGAGTCGATGGAAGGCGCGGCCTTTGGGGCAAGCCGAGCCAAATCGACACACCGGGGTGCGTGTCCGTACTAGGAGATGTCCCAATGCGAGAGGTGCGAGCATCGCCAGGATAAAAAATCCCGGCACCGCAATTTGATAGAAACCACCCCCGTCCGGAATCCATCGGGCTGCAGCCAAGATGCAGGCCGCCACCAACGCGATGAGTCCGGCAGCCGCAGTTAACTGATGGTTTTTTATATTCATGGATAAATCCTTGCCGAAATCACATAAATCTCGTATTTGCGAATCATTCGCATTTTGCCAAATCCCGGCAATTTTGCGCCGGATGCCAGACAAATTTGCAATTCAGCCTATTCATTAGTATAATACTAATGTGGGAGCGTTGGTTCGACAACGAGAAAGCAAGCGTAGCGACTCTTTAGGATTTCGGTTTTGGGAGTTATTGCCATGCGTACGCGCTTGCACCCTATCGTGTCCGCAGCCGCTCTGGCTGCATCGGTTTTATCAGCCTCGGCGGTTTTCGGGGCGACAACAGGAACGGTCCTGTTCAATCCGTATCTTTACGATTCCCTTGGCTCGTTGAACATCAATTCCGGTACGGTCGATATCAACACCGGTACTGCGACCTCCGCCCCAACCCTCACCATCGGCTCATCCACCTACACAGGGTATATCAGCAATCAGAACGGCATGGCCGAGGGGGCGTCCAACGGCATTCCCTATGTCGGCGTGTTTGATTTCTCATCCATCAACATCGGCTCAGGCGTTACGGTGAACATCACCGGCACCAATGGCTTGGCGTTGCTGAGCCAGAGCAACACGAATATTGCGGCAACCCTATCGGTTAGCGGAAGCAACGCGGTCAGCGACACGGGCGGTGCGGGTGGCCCGGGCGGCTTTGCGGGAGGAATTGGGGGCAGCAATCCAACCAACGGACAAGGGCCGGGCGGCGGACAGGCTAATGGCAACCCGGGCCCCACCTACGGTAATTTGGACCAGGCGCTTTACGGGGGCAGTGGCGGTGGCGGCGGTATCGCCAGCGGAGGCGACGGGGGTGGCGGCGCGTTGGACATTACCGCCGTCGGCAGCCTGACGGTCGCTGACATTAACGCACTCGGTGGTGGCGGCGGCATCAACTTCGCGAGTGGTGGCGGCGGTAGCGGTGGGGCCGTCATCCTCAGCGGCAATACCGTTTCGGATTCCGGCAATGTTTTTGCCTATGGATTGTCCGGTGGCCACGCGAGTGCAGGTGCTGGTGGCGGCGGCAGTTTCGGCGGCGCCGGCCTGAGCGGAATTTCTAATGCGGATGGTTATAATTTCGGCGGCAATGGGGGCAACGGACAAGTTCTGATCCAATCGACCTCCCCCAACCAATCTTCCAGCTTTGTCACCACGGGGCTATTTAGCGGTGGCGGAGTCACAACCGAACAAATCTCGCAATTGCAACAGCCGCTTCTGGCTCCATCCGAGATTAATTTCGGCCAGGTGCGCACCGGCACGACCGCCGCCGAGAATCTCACCTTTCAGAACAGTGGCACCGGAACCATTACGGGCCAATACACACCGGCGCTCCCTTCCGGCATGTCCGGTGCTCCAGGCGCGTTTTCACTCTCGGGCGGCCAATCCAGCACGTCCGCTATTTCTTTTGCCCCCGTCACTCGCGGCACCTACAGCGGCACCGTCAGCTACACCTCCAATGTGGTCGTTGGCAATGTCGCCATCACCGGCACCGCCGTCGGGCCCGTGTTCTCCACGAATGTTGGCACCACACCATTAACCGTTATTAACCTCGGGACGACATCGCCCGGATCGCCCGCCACGTTTGATCTGAAAATCTCCAACATCAGCACCGATGATGTCAACGGCAGCAACCTCGCAAATCTGACGCTCGAGAGCGAAAACATCACCGGCCCGACCGCCAAAGCGTTTTACGTCGTGCCGCTTACGCAAAACGTTCTCGGCAATGCGGCCGCGGATTCTCCTCTGAGCAACTCGACGGATCTCACGATCGTGTTTGATCCGACCACCCTGGGCAACTTTACCGATTACCTCACCATTACGACCGATCAGGGTGCGCCGCTGGGCGATGTGGGCCAGCAGTTCACCTACGAACTGATGGGAAACACCAGCGGATCGCCGACACCGGAGCCTGCCGCCTTGACGCTGATGGGCTTGGCCGCGCTGGCGCTGATGCTGCGTCGCAAGCAGCAGCCCAACCGGCCGCATGGGTGAAACCGCACCTGCGGCGAAAAATAGCGATTCACCAGCTCGGTCGCCCCCGACCACGCCGGGAAAATTGGCTGCGGCTCAAAAACTCCGCCACAGGTTTGCACCTCGAAGAGTCATTCCCATATTATAAACCCGGTGGAAGGCTCACGCAGGAGAAATAAAGCTATGCCATTCCCTCGTAAAGCGGTGCACGTCGTCGGCCTATTTCTGATTGTCGGATTTCTTCCGTCTGGCCATGAAGCCCCCGCCGCTTCGTCAGTCTCCCATCACATGACGCAGGGGATTCTTCTTGCTGCGATCCCGGCACCGGATCAAATCAAACCTGAATTGCACGTCTCGACCTTGCAGCGTTCATCAGAAGCTCCATCCCAATTGCGATGCGACGGACAACGCAATCCGGTGGGCGTTGCCGGGCGGCATCCCATGTTGACCTGGCTGCCACCTCAGAACACAAAGCTGCTGCGGGAGACGGACTATCAGATTGAAGTTGCCGACAGCAGGAGTGGGCTTGCCGGCGGTCAACTGGTGTGGAATTCCGGGAAAGTGGCAGATAATTCGATATTGTTTCCGCAATACAACGGCCCCGCTCTCAAGCCCTTCACACAATATTACTTCCGCGTGCGCATCTGGAGCCAATCCGGCTGGAAATCGCATTGGAGTCGGATCGGCCGTTGGACGACGGGAATTCTGCACGCGGATCAATGGCATGGTTCATGGATCAGCTATCAACCACATATTTCCAATCCGTTTTACTCAACACTGCATAATGCATATTACGGTCTTCCGCTGCCGAAAAAAATCTTTCATCGAAGTTGGATTCAGAAGCAGCCAAGCCCGATTTTCCGCAGGGTTTTCCGGGCGCCGACGGACATTCGCCACGCGTATCTTTATGTGTCGGTCCTCGGCTACGGATCGGTGCGTATCAACGGGCACTCTGTAGGCAGAAGTGTGCTGCACTCGACATTGTATGATTATTCCAAAAGCGTCCCATATCGAAGCTACAGCGTGAGCCATCTTTTGCGGCCGGGCCGCCGTAACGTCATTACGATCGCGTTGGGCAACGGGTGGTACAACGTCATGGAACGCGATATCTGGGGCTGGCAGACTGCGCCGTGGCGGGGATGGCCGCGAGCCCGTCTGAATCTGCTCATGCAGAAGCGTAACGGCCGGGATGTCTGGGTGGCCACAAATTCAAGCTGGCAGGCGGCGGCGGGTCCCTGCCTGGCGGACGGGGTGTACAACGGGGAGGTATACGACGAGGGACTCAAGATTTCCGGATGGAACAATCCACGACGGCGTTTGATCGGCGAGCCGCATGCGAAGATTGTTTCGCCGCCTGCCGGGCGGGTGTTTTCGCAGTTAATGCCCCCTTGCCGCATCATGCATACCTACGCACCGGTATCGATCCGGGAACCACAACCGCACGTCTTCGTGGTGAAGTTTCCGATCAATATGTCGGGATGGGTCACGCTCCAGGCCAGAGGGCGGGCGGGCATTCCGGTCGTGCTGCGCTACGGTGAACGTCTGTTTCCCAACGGGCTGGTCAACCGAAATCCCATCGCTGTTTTCGCCTATACCGGTCCATTCCAAACCGATACCATCATTCCTGCAAACAATCAACCTTTTTCCTACCATCCTCAATTTGCATACAACGGTTTTCAGTATGTGCAGATCGATGGTTTGCAATCAGAGAAAGACATCATACGCATCCGCGCCGATTTCATTCATACGGCATTTCCCCGCATCGGCCGGTTTTGGTGCGCCAACCCGCTGCTCAATGCTATTGCCGATGCGACCACCCGAGGTTACTGCTCCAATTTCATGGGGTATCCGACGGACTGCCCGACACGGGAAAAGAATGGTTGGGCGGGCGACGCATGGCTGGCATCGGTTCTGGGCATGTTGAGTTATAACAATCTTCCCGGCTATGCCAACTGGCTCAACGATATTCATGATACCCAGTACCCCGATGGTGCACTGCGGGTGGTTATGCCCGATCCATCCGGATGGGATTGGGACAGCGGCCAATATCCGGACCCGGATTGGGAAAGTGCCTATGAATTCATCACGTGGAATACCTATCGTTACTTCGGCGACGGTCTGCTGCTGCACAAATATTATCACGGACTCAGCCGCTACCTGCATTATGTTCTGACTTTCGCTCCCCACGGCATCCTGCCGAATAATGCCGGAATTGGAGACTGGGCCAGTTCGGCGAGACACGTGCCGTCTATTCCCTTCACCTCCACGTGCATTCTGTATCACGATCTGGTCATCATGCGCCGCATGGCCGATGTACTCCATCGCATCGCAGATGCCCGCCACTTTCAGGATCGAGCCACTTTTATCCGGCGGGCTTTCAATAAGCGTTTCTATAAAGGTGGCGGACAGTATGAAAACGGCGGCCAGACCGCCGAGGCCATGCCCCTCTACTATGGCCTAGTGCCCGCGCGCAGCCGGGCCGCCGTGGTTCACCGTCTGGTGACCGATGTACATGCCCATCAAGACCATTTGGCTGTTGGCATTCTGGGCGATAAATGCCTTTTTCGTGTTCTCAGTCGCTATGGGCATACGGCCCTTGCTTACAAGATGGCCACCCAGACAACCTACCCGAGTTACGGTCAGTGGATCATTCATGGGGCGACAACGCTCTGGGAGGCCTGGGGACTTGATCCCTCATCCATGAACCACATCATGTTCGGCGATATTCTCGGCTGGATGTACAACGACTTGGCGGGCCTTCGGCCCGACTGGAGATCGCCGGGATTCAGAACCATTCTGATCCGCCCGCATCCGATCCGGGCGCTGCCGTGGGCCATGGCCGAACATGAAAGCCAGTTTGGACTCATCAAAAGTGCATGGCGGTGGGAGGGCCCCAAACTGTTGATGCAGATCCGGGTGCCGCCATGCTCCACCGCGATAATACGCCTTCCAAAATCATCGCACGCCGGCATTCTATGTAATGTAAAAATCTTACATTCCAATACCCCGGGCGTGCTGAGTCTGGGGCGCAGCAGGAGAGGCCCGGGAGACGTGATGCTGAGGGTCAGCCCCGGCCGCTACCGCATCCAGTACGTACCGGGGAACGGATAGCCCGGTGTCCTGATACGCCCCCCTGAACCCCACGGTTGATCATCCTGAATTCCATTTTTATGGGTGGGATTCTGCGTGGGAGGCGGACTACCTGTTGCTCAGAGGCTGACAGGCGTTCCGAGGTTCACGGTCAATAGGTGCATCGGCTGTGCCGTGCCTCGCCGCCATGAACTCATTGGTTCCGTCACCCTTTCAGTCCTATACACGGGGCCAAAAGCCGTCGGGCCGCACGGGATTCGGGGTGAAAATTTTGGCCATGACCATTGGCCATGATTGTACAATTACGCGGTTTTTACCGCCGAAGCGAGAAACTGGGGTTAACCACGGGTTGACCCCATGCGTTCAGATAACGAGACTCGTTTCATGCTTTCAGGACGGCAGACACTGACGTTTCATCAAACGGGTGCTCCCGATTTCGGCAGTTCCATCCGCACCCGCTTTGCAGCCTGCACCATGTGGGTCAAGGCCGGGATGACCTCTTCCCATCGGCGCGTCTTCAAGCCGCAGTCCGGATTGATCCACAATTGCTCTGGCCTGAGCACCTTGAGCATCTCCCGGATCAGCGCGTAGATTTCTGCTTCCGATGGCACCCGCGGCGAATGAATATCGTAAACGCCCGGCCCGATCTCGTTCGGATACCGACGCTCCGACAATACCTTGAGCAGTTCCATCGAACTCCGCGCCGCCTCGAGTGAAATCACATCGGCATCCATCTCGATCACGGCATCAAGGATCTCGCCATAGTTGCAATAACACATGTGCGTATGCACCTGCGTTTGGGCTGATGCACCGGCAGCTGAAAGCCGAAACGCATCGACCGCCCAGCGCAAATACGCCGGCTGATCCGCCTTGCGCAGGGGAAGTCCCTCGCGTAATGTCGGTTCGTCAATCTGGATGATGGAAATTCCCGCGGACTCCAAGTCTTTCACCTCATCCCGGATGGCCAGCGCAATCTGAAAGCAGGTCTCCCTGCGCGGTTGATCATCCCGTACAAATGACCAATTCAAAATCGTCAGCGGTCCGGTCAGCATCCCCTTTACGGGCTTTTGCGTCAGTGATTGGGCGTAACGCGTGTGTTCAAGGGTGATCGGTTGTCGGCGATAGACATCTCCAAAAATGATCGGCGGCTTGACGCAGCGGGAGCCATAACTTTGAACCCATCCGAATTGCGTGGTGGTGAAACCGGCCAGATGGGCGCCAAAATATTCCACCATATCGGTTCGTTCATATTCCCCGTGAACCAGAACATCCAGCCCGATCTGCTCCTGCACGTCCAGCGCGTGGCGAATCTGCTCGCGGATGTGCTCTTCGTACCGACTCTGATTCAACCGACCGGCCAGGTATTGAGCGCGTGCCTTGCGGACATCCGATGTCTGCGGAAAGGAGCCGATGGTGGTTGTCGGCAGCCGGGGGAGCCGCAGTCGCTGAGCCTGAAGCCCGCGGCGTTGATCGTACGGCAGAGGCCGATGGAACATTGCGGGCTTAAGCGCCGCAACTCGTTCACGCACGGCCGGATCATGAAAAGCACCGGGCTTGTGCCGCTGTTCCAGCGCGGCCGTGCAGGCGTCCAACTCACCGCTGATCGCCCGGCGTCCGAACCGGGCCCCTTTTGCCAGCGTTGCCACTTCCTGCAGTTTCTGCACAGCAAAGGCAAGCATGTTTTGAACCTCGGGTGAGAGTCCGTTTTCAAGCCGGGCATCCAGCGGCACATGCAGCAGCGAACAGGACGGTGCGATCATCACGCGATCCGCCCCGAAGGCCCCGATTGCCCGCTCCACCCATCCCATTAGCCGATGAATATCCGCCCGCCAGACGTTGCGACCGTCAACGATACCGAGTGATACCGCCGGACTGGTTCGCTTTCGGGCGATGAGCTTCTCAAGCAGATGCGGTGCACGGACCAGATCCAGATGCAGCCCCGCAACTGGCAGGTCGGCCAGCCGGTCCAGGCGGTCGCCGATGTCCGCGAAGTATGTTGTCAATAAAATCTCAATGCCGGAGTTGCTTTCGCCGATCCGTCGGCAAGCCTTTTCAAAGGCGTCCATCAAGGCATTGTCGAGATCAAGCGACAGGCAGGGTTCATCCATCTGTACCCATGTCGCACCTGTTTGGCGCAGCCGGCTGAGAAGCTCGATGTAAACCTCGACCAGTTCGGGCAGACGGTGGAGCGCCGGACCGCTACGCTCGGCATCCCGGCCGAGCATCAGCAGTGAAAACGGCCCAAGAATCACGGGTCGTGTGTGAATGCCCAGCGCTGCCGCCTCGAGAAATTCACGCACCGGTTTGTCATCGAGTAATTGAAACGGCTGGCCGGAACTGAACTCCGGCACGATGTAGTGATAATTCGTGTCGAACCACTTGGTCATCTCCATGGCGGGCAGATCACGGCGGCCGCCACCGCCGACACGCCCGCGGGCCATCGCAAAGTAATCCGGAAGCGTTACGGGCCCCGTGATGCCGAATCGCTCGGGGATGGCACCGACCATCACGGCGGCATCAAGCACATGGTCGTAGAGGGAAAAATCATTGCTCGGAATATGATCCATTCCCGCAGCCTTCTGCTGCAGCCAGTTGTCGCGACGGATCGCCGCGGCCGCCGCCTGCAGCTCGGCCCCGTTCACCTCGCCCCACCAATATCGCTCAAGACACTTTTTCAATTCCCGGCCGGGGCCGATCCGTGGAAAACCGAGGTTGGAAGCTATAACCATGATTCTCAATACTCCAAATCAACCATGACTGACGCCAGTATCACCAGACCAGCAGGCCGCCGGACTGGTATTCGGTCACGCGCGTTTCAAAAAAGTTCTTCTCCTTCCCCA
>JAJZNY010000024.1 GCA_021852245.1 Planctomycetota bacterium
CCAGCGCGTTCCAGATCGGGATCGGTGAGGAAATGCTCGGGGAAGGGGAATGTTTCAAAACAATCGGTGGGCGTGTAACGCAGCCGCTCCTCCAGCGTGGACGCCAAGAATCGGGCCCACACCTCATGAATTCGGGACTGGAGGACGGCCAGTGCGCTGAACGATTCCAAAGCGATGATGACGGTGGAATCCGCGTAGACCATGCCACTGGGCAGAAACGCCGGTGCAAGGTACTGTGTGACGCGGGTGATGGCCAGCACGCGTTGAAGGCCTGCCGTGGCGGTATAGAGCCTGCTCCTGCGGCCTCCGTACAGCCACCACCTCCCCCGCACCGCCGAGTTCCACCCTTTGGTGGGGGGTAACGCCATTCGTTCCGGCTTCACCTTCGCTTCCACAATTGCCAACAGATCGGGCCAGGCGGCGGCCTCCTCCAAAGTCATATCACCAAAATCGATGGCATAGCGATGGTGGGCGTGAGTGGGGCTGGAACAAATTTCCTCGCCCCCAATGTAGGGGAATATGCGCTGGGCATTGCGTGAATCTTTGGCTATCAGACGGTGCATTTCCGCGATGGGGGATGCGACTCCCTTTTTATCGGTATCGTCAAAGGTAAATCCCATGCCCAAAATGTACGAGCCGATGAAGGACACGCCGGCATTGGACGCAAGCGTGTGCGGCTGGTCGTGCCCGCCGCCATGAAATAGAAAGGCGGTGATCCGATCAACCCGGCGGCCATCGAGTTCGCAGGGCGGAGGTCGTAACTGCGGGTGATTTTTGAAAATATGCACAACGCTCACCACCACGGCCGCCTGCCCCGGCCATGGATAGCGGCGGCGGGCACCGAAAATGGTGCCCCCATGGGTGCAGATGTAACGCAGGCCGGTGGAACGCGTGTCGCCCTGAGCGATGGTGTTGGTAGCGATCAGGCCCATGGTGCCGCCGAGGCGGAGCAAGGTAAAAGCACGACGGAAAAAATGGGCGGATAGGTCGGTATTGCCATTGGATTCTTCATGGATGGTCGCGAGAAAATCCGGGTAATGTTGGCGATTGCCCGCTATGAGCGTATTTTTGCCCGCAAAGGGGGGATTACCGACGATCAGGTCAAAGCCGCCGTTTTCGCGGTCAAACACCTCTGGAAATTCAATTTCCCAATGGAAGGCAATGACCGGATTTTTGCCGGAGCGCAGCTCATCGACGACCTCGCCGGGGCGCTGCGACATATCGCCCGACCGCAGATAGGCGGCAAGGCGGTTGACATATTCATCGCGGGCTGCCTTGCGCTGCCGATCTCTTTCACCGGAAAAGAAGGCGGCAATGACCACATCGCCGAAAAAACGCACGCCGTCGGTTGTTTGGTCCGCTTCGGCGAGTTTGGCGGATTTTAGCTGGTGCGGAACCTCATCACCGCCGGTGAGAATCTCCTTGCGTAAGGCGATGGCCGTCTTGATGCAGGCCTCGACATGTTCCTGCCCGAAAATGGGTTCCTGACCCGGGAGCCAGTGGCCAGCGGCAATCTGCCGCTTTGTGAGGCCGACGAGCGAATCTCCGCAGCGCAGCACATGGTCGAGGAATGTAAAGGGATGATCCTTGGCGAGCGTGGCCAGCCAGAGGGAAAGCCGCGCCAGATCGACGGCCATCGGGTTGCGATCCACGCCGTAGATGCAGCGTTGGGCGATGATGCGGCGGGCGTGGAGGATTTCATCCTCGTCCGGTGGGATAACGGGTGGCCGGTTATGGGTGTGCCATGCCTTGACCAATTCATCAGCCAACTGCCGGCACGCCTCAACCAGAAACGCGCCGGATCCCATGGCCGGATCACAGATTTTTAATTCCAGAACCGCCTCGGGCGCAGGTCTCTCGCCGAGCGATGCTAGCACCGGCGCCAGTGCCCTTCGGACAATCGGTTCGGTCAGGGCGCGGGGGGTGTAATGCGAGCCGGAGCGGCGACGCTCATCGGTCGGGCTGAGAAGCATGGTGCCCGCAGGAACGGGAGTGGGAGTGATATCTCGGGCGATTCTGTTCTGCAGCGCGGTGAGCAGATTCTCCACTGTGGCGGCGGCTTCCACGCTTTGCGCCGCCTTGCCGCTGATGTCGTGGCCGGTATGAAGTTTGATCCAGGCGGCCCGCTCGGAGGGTGTGACGGCCAGCGTGGCGGCAAGATTCAGGACGGTCGGGGCGCCGTGGCTGCCGCCGGGCCGCAGAACAATGGATGAATCGTCGGTGACGAGCAATTCAAAACCGATCATGGTTTCATACACACTGCCGATCTGTTCAACATCAAGGGTGCGGTAGCTGAGCCGCTGGCCATCGAGCAGCATGAGTTTTTCCAGCACGCTGTAGACGGTCTGGTCTGAAATGTGAGGCAGATCCACGGCCACCGACGGATCGCGTGGTTGGTTTTCGCGGCGCCCCTCCAGAAAGGGGAACTCGTCGGGATCAAACAGGTACCCTTCCCGTGCAGGTATGGTTAGCTCTGGGTGCCGGGCCCCGCCGTGGATGAGTCGGAAAAGCACAAGCAGCTGCGCCCAGGCGCCGAAACGCTGTTCCATGGTGTCGGGATAAAGAGCGGCGTCGGCGCGGAGACGGTCAAAGAGGCCGGCAACAGAATAATGATTGGCGTAAAGATCGGATGCGGAGATCAGGCCGCGGTCTTCGGCGTACAGGAGAAAAATCAAGCGCAGCAGAACGGTAAGGATTCCCTTGTAGATGCTTTGGGAATTGGTCACAAGCACCTGCTGAAGCGCCGGAGTGGTGCCTCTGGCCGCCTGAAAACCACGCAGCAGGTCATAGAGCGCAGCGAGCACCTGGCCGGCAAGCTTTTCAGAGACGCGGCTTTGAGCCTTTCGACTCTGGGCCAGCAGCGCAGGCAGGCGCTGTTCGGACGGCAGCGAGAAAAGCCGCGGAGCGCAAAGCAGCATGTGCAGGGCGGAGAGGATGGGCCGACCGGCGACGGTGGCCATCGAATCAAATGAAAATGTGATATGGCCGCTATTTTCGCCGCGCGGACTGTAAACCAGCCGCAGGGCATCGCCGTTGAAGAGCAGCCCGATGGGGATATTTGTTTCGCGCAGCAGCCGCTCGAATTTTGCCTGAGGTGAGGCGTTCCAGAGGGAGTTATCGGCGGCAGGTTGATCAAAGTCGGTGCCCGGTTCCAATTCGGCAATCAACATCAGCCAAGGGGGGGCTTCCGCCTCCGGACGGGGGTTGGGCACCACAAAGGACGGCCGCAGTGTCTGACCATACTCCGGCAGTGGAACCGCCAGATTCTGGTGGGCGGCGTTATCAGGGTTAAAGGCTTCAAGGTCGGCCGGTCGCCATTCCAACACGGCCTGACTCAAGCGGGCGAAGTCGGCGACGCGACGGGGTGATTCGTCTGTGAGGCAATCAAGCAGGGCCTGCTGGGTATCAAAAATATTGCGGTCTACATAGGCCTGGCAATCCAGCAGCGCCGTTGCCGATACCACCAACCCCACAGGCTGCACATATCCAATCCATTCGAGATGATCCGCCAAGGCGCGGTATTCTGATGAGCTGGGCATGCTTATGCGCCTCCCGGCATCAGATAGACCACGCCGACGGGTTCGATCCGTTGGGCCTGAATGTGGTACAGGCTGGCGATGCGCTGCGGTTGATCCATGATTTCGTGCTCCAGGCGGGTGAGTCGTTTCCTCCAATATCGCTGGTCTGCCTCCAATTGTCGCCGCTCCGCCTCGTCAAATCCCAAGGTGAGCTGATGGGAATCTTTGGATTCGTGCCGGCTGAGGGTATTGATGATGCGTTTCTGCTGGTCTTGCAGGATCTGGCGCATCGCCTCCGACTCGGCATCCCCACGGCGCTGCAGCTCAGCTCGGGCGGAATCGGCGGCAGCCTCTGCACGGGCGCGAAGGTGCGGCATCAGTTCCCGGACATCGCGCGGCACGACCGCCAGGAGTTGCTCTCCGTGTATGGCCGCTGCTGGCGCAGCGAGGCTGTCGTTGAGCAGTTCGATGGTCAGGTTCTCCGCATCACGCCCATACGGAACCAGCGGACCGGAGCGATTTGCGGGCTCAAGCCAGCGGGCCGTGACCAGAATCAACTCTTCATGCAGGCGTGCCGCCGATGGGCCATACAGACACAGCCGTCCCAGAAGGATCACCCGCGGCACACGATCCGTCGTCTGCGTCAGACAGCAGCGGGAGATATCATGATGAATGAATCCCTGAGATCGGAACCGTCCAAGCAGGCGCTGGACCACACGCTGATCGAGATGAAAATGAACCACATCGTCAGAGAGCGTGCCGGTTTCTCGGAATACCACGGGGCGTGGCGCAGCCGTCTCCCGCCACTGATAAAAATTCATGTTGGCCGGTTTCGGCGGGCGCAGCGAGTCGATGGCAGTGGCCCAGGTGGGGTCGGCTCCGGCCAGACGATCCATGGGCGGGAAAGAAAAGACCTCGGACGAAGTGCCGGCGGCCGGCGAGAGTGAGGGGGCTCCGGCTAACTTGAGGCTTGATTCAATGGCGGCCCGCAGATGCCGTTCGTCAAAACCGATTCGCCGGCGGGAAGCTTCGAGATATTTTTTCAGGGAGTCAATCTGGTTTTTCAAGGCGTCTTTTCGGAGGCGTGATTCCTCCAACTCGTCCAGCATCGATTGGCGATATTCGGGCGGCAACGACTCGGATTCAATCTCCCGAATTGCGTTGTCGATGGTGCTTCGGCGGATGCCATTTTTGATGGCGCCCGCCAGACGATTTTCAAGTACCGCGGAAAAACTTCCCAATTCCTGCCGGATGGTGCCGGTTTTCCGCACCAGCACCTGCAGCACACGGTCTTCCGGTCGCTGGTGATAGAAGAAGTAGTGGCAGAAGACCTCGGGCCGAGGTTGGAGCTTGCGGTCAATCCGACCGTTGCGTTGTTCCATCCGCGCCGGATTCCATGGCACATCGAAATGGAACAGATTCCAGCAGTGGGCCTGCAGGTTGAGCCCCTCTCGGGCCGCGTCGGTGGCGATCAGTATCCGGAGCGGATGCTCATGCGGATCGCCATTAAAGGCACGCTTGATGCGCTCACGCTCTTCACAAGGCGTAGGGCCGTGAAATATCGCCATGCGGTTGTCACTTTCCAGATCATCGGCGATGGCCTCCCGGAGCTGACGTTCAATATAGCGCTTGGTGTCGTCAAATTCAGTGAAGATAATCACGCGAAGATCCGTCCACATCAGCGGCGTGTCTTTTTCCGGTTGGCCCAGTTGCGGGCACATATGCTGCCGGATCCACTTCAGAAGATAATTGATGCGCGCGTCGGGAAGGTCGCGGGCGGCGTCTGCGATGCGTGCCATCTCCTCCAGCAGAGCAAGTTCCTGCTGGAAGGTCGTTTGGGCTTCAGGAGCGGTCGGCAAGCCGGTCGATTGAGCTGTGGCGGAGGCAAATTCCGATTCTTCCTCCAGACGGAGCTGGTCTTCCGAAAGCTCGGCTCGATCATCATCTGCGGAGATTGGGTCAAGATCCGGCAATGTTCGGTTTTCGGGCGTGCCCGGAGCCGCATGCCCCGTTGTTCTCGCCGATTCCCACTGCCGCTGGACCGTACTGCGATGAACGCGAAGCGTGCGGGCGAACGCCTCGATGGATGAAAGCAGACGTTGCTGCAGGCCGGTGATCAACAGCGCGGACGCGGCCCGGCAATGTTTGGACTCCGATGCCAGGCGTTTTTCCCGCAGTTGGCGGTATTGATCTAAAAGTTCAGGCAGGCGGAGTTCGGGTGAATCGGAAGGTAGATCAGTAATATCAATCTGAACAACGTTCCTTTTGGCGAAGCCGCCGATGGTTTCGCGGATATCCTCCTTCAGACGGCGCACCATGACGGCGTCGAGGTCTCCTTTGCGAACCTTGACCCCGCGGCAGAACCGTTGGGGATCAAGAATCTCCAAAAGGGCGGAAAAACTATTCGAGTGGCCATTATGAGGTGTGGCAGAGAGAAATAGCCGATGTTCAAAGCGCGGGGCGAGATCCCGGAGCGCCCGAGTCAGCTTGGAATCGATGGCGTAACGCTGCCCGGTGGCGGGGGCAGCGTGATGAGCCTCATCGAGGATTAACAGCGAGCCCGGCCGTAATTCTCCGAGCCAGTCCCGCAGCGGCGCAGAATACGCTTCATCAACCAGCAATCGGCTGGAGAGCAGGAAACGCGTATGTGTGCCCCAGGCATTAACAGCAAAGCCACGCTCACGCCGAACTTTCGCCAGATAGTGGCGGTCGAGGATTTCGAAAATCAGCCCGAATCGTGACTCCATCTCCTCTTTCCACTGCAGCAGCATGGACGGCGGGCAACAGACCAGGATGTCACGTACTTTTTTTCGCAGAAGCAGCTCGCGGGCAATCAGGCCGGATTCAATGGTTTTCCCCAAACCGACATCATCAGCGATAAACAGATTGACGCGTGGCAAAAGCAGGGCCTTGCGCAGCGGCTCAAGTTGGTACGGTTCCAGGCTTATGCCGGCCCGGAAAGGGGACTGGAAGAACCGTGGATCCGTGGCGGTCACACAGTTCCATCGCAGTGTGTTGAGGTAGGCTGAAAACAAGTCGGGTTGGTCAAAACCGCGGCTGCCGAGCCGTTCCCAGTTTTCAGAACCGATGATTTTTCCGTCGAGTTCGTGCTCCCAGAGCAGATCGAGCTCCCGGCCCTGGGCATCGTCGTCAACGCAGGAAAGTTTGCACAGCGTAGCGTGCGTCGCAGAGGCGGGCGGGACGACATCTTCAACCAGATAGGTACGTTGGCGGACGGTGACGATATCACCCGTCGAGGGAATTTTAGTATGATCAATCAACGATTTCCCCATAGAGTAAATGTCGATGCGGATAGCAACTGCCCAACGGCACAGTTCTGTTACGCAGCCGAAGAGCCGGTAAGCCGTATCCTCGGCGGCGGGCGGGCCGTCGGCAGCAGGGACGGCAGTAATACCGAGCAACCTTTTCGATGCAGCGCTTTGGCATGCTCAAAGGCGGCCGCATAGCGTGTGTTGGTAAGCCGGGCTTCAAGAAATTCATGCAGTGTGCCAAGTCTTTGGGTTTCGCGGTATCGGCGTACTTCAAAGTTGAAGGTCCACAAATTATGACACGCGCGGTTATGTACGTGCTCGTTGCGCTGCAGATCCACGAGGCTTTCCACATAGCGGCGCCGCTCGGCGGCATTTGCCATATTCAGGCTGCGCCCAGACATCCAGTCCTTCACGTTGAAGCCCTCCAGGTCTTCCAAGGTTGCAAGCCGCCGCCGAAATTGGTGCATGGCGTCGCGAAACTTTTCCTCGCTCTTATATTCGCGTTTGCCCATCCGCACGACATAATGGCCCGGAAGTTGGGCCAGTTTGAACCCGGCGCTCACCATCCACGTCTGTGAATCAACGGAATCAGCCCCGCTGTAGAACGCCAGGTGCATGAGCAGGGCGGACCCCATCGAAAAGCAGTGGATCTGCGATTGCGGCAGGTGGCTGCGCACGGCGTGTATCACCTCAACGGCGAGCTTGGCGTCGCCCCGCTGCGCCAGAGGTGCGAGGCTCCCGATTCCCACATGATCCAGCAGCGGAGCGTGATGGCGATCTGCAATCAAGCGCAGTTTATCAATGCAGTTTTTGATCTGCCGTGGGGTATGACCGTGGATCACCGGCATCAGTGCCATCGCCCGTGGCTCTTTTACCAGTTGCCGGGCCATGATTTGAGTATTTCGGATGGTGGTAGCAATGCGTTTGGCCTTGTCCTTCGCATCAGGCGGGAAGGGGTGATCAAGAGTGACGCCGACATCTGCATGCGAGCGGAGCTCAATATCAAGCACCTCTGACGGGGTGATGGAGATATCAGGTTTTCGGGTGAAATAGTAGGCGCCGGAATCAATGAGAACGGGTTTGTCGGCGAAGTTCAAGTGTTCAGCCGCATTCCAACCCGCCGACAGTTGCCGTTGGTACTTCCGTCGTGTGAAATCATAGGCGTTGATGAGCAGGGCCTCGGTTCGCGTCATCGCCCAGGGCCAGATACGCAAGCCGGAGGTGGGGTAGTCGCCCAGGCGATAGCTGGCAAACAGCGCCGGCACTTGAAGCTTGTGGCTTCCCATCAAAATTGTTTTGTTTTCATCTGACATGCCGCCGCCCATCTTGCTTCTGATTTAGGTGGCAATAATATAATCCAATCAGTTCCTGTTGTCATCGATCAGCCAGGATTTCAGAAGTGCTGCACGCTTGCCGATGGATCCGCTCGCCCACACGGCATCGCGGAGCTCGGGCATATCACGGATGATCTTCGCGTAGGCCTGTCCCAGATTGATCAGAATATCGCTCGGCTTTTCTCTGTTCATACGATGCTTGATCCCCCGTCGGACGGATGGCCCCAATTGGTGGGCACTGCGGACGGTCATCCTGGAGTCGTAGTTAACAATTCGGGTACGCGGGGTAATGAGGCCATACCTCGCAGAGATGATGAGGATATCCACCGTGCCATCAACGAGATTTTCACGCAGTGCTTTTCGCAACACTTTGAACAGTACGCCGTCATACCGTTCTATGGCGGGCATTTTGGTGACAGGGTGCGCCCGTTTGGCTGCGGAGCACGAAATGATCAGCATTCGCCGTGGCTTGGTTGTCGTCCGGGTCGATTGGGGCATGGTCAGCAGCACCTCCGTGGGTCAGCTCATGGGAGGAGTATACCTGCCGCCGTCAAACGTCGTAAGACAATCTTTCAAAATCATTTTTGCCGCAGCCCGGCCGGGTGGTGGTTGCCGCAGCGGGCGCCACGCCCCGGCGCCGCGAGCCGTGATCACTGCTTAACAAGAATGGCGATAATGATAATAATATATATGTTAAGAATAATATGGACATTCGTTAATTGAATTATCAAAATCATATGACCTCCTTTCTAAAAAAAAGGTGCCGGTGGTCATTTACCATTAACCACATCCTTAAATACATTCGGCTTAATAAATTATTTATTTTTTACCGAAACAGTGGTTGAGGGTTTGTTTTTCGGAGTTTTGTCGCCCGTCCGGGCAGGTGAGTATGGCTGATAGCCTTGCCGGCGGCGTCAGCAGGCTGGCCGACCCGAGTTCGATATCCGTCCAAAATCAGCCCTCGTATGTCGCGGCTGATTTCCGGAAGTTTTAAGATTTTTTCGGCATGGCCGCACAATAATGCGGTTTTTACCCCAGACGTGTGAAAATTGGGGTAAAATAGTTGCCTTTCTGTCGGGATCGGTATATTGTAACTGCAGTAAGACGAACCGGGTGAGATTTTATGGAGACACAATATACCGAAAGGCCTAAGGGGATCGATGCTTCGAATCGTGCCTTGCTCGACCAGATGGTCCGTTCGATTTCCGGTCCCTTTACACCAGCACAGGCCGCAAAACTGCTCTCCGTTGATGTGGTGCGCGCCAGAAAATTGCTCGCTTACCTGGCCTCTCGCGGTTGGCTATCCCGAATCCGCAATGGCCTTTATACCCCAATCCCACTTGGCGCGACTGCGCCCACACAGTGGCGAGAGGATCCGTGGATTGTCGCGGCGACAAGCTTCGCACCGTGCTATATCGCAGGCTGGAGTGCCGCTGAACACTGGCACCTTACCGAGCAGATTTTTCGTGATGTCGTGGTGATCA
>JAJZNY010000421.1 GCA_021852245.1 Planctomycetota bacterium
CTGCGCGTCGCAAGGTTTTTGGCCAGAGTCCGCTGAATCGTCGGCCGGGCGGACTGAAGACCCTGCATCACGGTACCGGCGGGAATATCGGAAAGAATGCTCACATGCACTTTGCAGTCGTGCAGATCGGCCGTGAGGTCGATATGCGTAATGCTCACCAGCCCCATGACCCGCGGATCGGCCACATCGCGCAGCAGGGCGGTCGACAGAATGCGCCGTATCTGAGATTCAAGTTTCTGTTTTCTGAAATTCATCCCGGATTTACGCCTGTTTCATCACACTGCACCGCCGCAGTATCCATCTTCTCTACGTTAAGCCGCCTACAGAATTTCAATCTGGTAATCGAGAAGCTCCAGCCGCCGTTCCATTTCAATGGAATGCACCATGCGGGAGAGTGCCCCTTCAATCAACCGGCGGTCCGTTCCTACCATGGCGACTCCGAGCATGGCGAATTGAGGATGATCCGCATCGCCGATCTCTGCGACCGAAACATTATGGTGGTGATGCCATCGGTCTTTCACTGAACGCAGGATTTTGCGTTTGTCGCGTGCGGTCAGGGCATCACCCACTTTCAGATTCACCTGTAATATTCCAATATTCACTGGTCCAACCCATGCCAACGGGCCCGAAAGCCCTCCATGGATATTAAAGCGTCCGGGCTACATCAATGGTCTTATACGCTTCCAGACGGTCGCCGACTTTTACATCATCGTACCCCGCCAGTTTCAATCCGCATTCCATGCCGGAGCGCACTTCCTTCACATCGTCCTTGAACCGTTTGAGTGAATCGAGCGCCAGATTCTCCACCACGACGATGCCGTCGCGGATGAGGCGATATTTGTTGGATCGGTTCAGCGCTCCATCGGTCACCATGCATCCGGCGATGCTGCCGATCTTGGTGACGCGGATCACCTTGCGGATTTCTGCCCTGCCGACCACCTGCTCCTGTTTCTCGGGCGAAAGCATGCCGGCAAGGGCCTTGCGGATATCCTCGCTGATTTCATAAATGATACGGTAAAGGCGGATATCCACGCCGGTTCGCTCGGCGAGTTTGCGTGCCGATTCATCCGGAGCCACCGAAAAGCCGATGATCATCGCGCCGGACGCTTCCGCCAGCAGGACATCACTTTCGGTAATCCCACCGACGGCGGCGTGCAGCAGTTTCACCTGTACTTCTTTGGAAAGCTCTTCGGTGACCACTTTTCGCAGCACATCCACGGAACCCTGCACATCCGCTTTGAGGATGACATTGAGTTCACGCACCTCGCCCTGCTTGATGGTTTCAAAGAGATTATCCAGCGTAACCTTGCTGCGCCGGGCAATTTCCGATTCCCGCTGGGCAACGGCCTGCTCCTCGGCGATCGCCTTGGCCCGCGAGATATCCTCCACAATGTAAAAGCTCTCGCCCGCCGCGGGGGCTGCATCCAGACCGATCACTTCGACCGGTGTCGCCGGGCCCGCCTCACGCATCACCTGTCCTTTGTCGTCCGAGATGGACCGCACACGCCCCGAGGTCGAGCCGCATACCATCGCATCACCGATACGCAGCGTGCCGTCCTGAATCAGCACCCGCGCCACGGCCCCCCTGTTGGGGTCCATAAACGCTTCGATCACGCGACCGCTGGCCGGCAGAGTCGGCGAGGCCTTGAGTTCCCGCAGCGACGCCACGTAATCGAGATATTCAATAAGTTCGCGTACGCCCTGTCCTGTGGTGGCGCTGGTGCGAACCACTTCGGTATCGCCACCCCATTCGGTCGGATTGAGCCCGTTTTCCGCAAGCTGTCCGAGAACACGATCGGGGCGGGCTTCCGGCTTATCAATTTTGTTCATCGCCACGACGATCGGCACGCCTGCGGCCTTGGCATGGTTGATCGATTCGACGGTCTGCGGCATCACGCCGTCGTCCGCTGCCACCACCAGCACCACCACATCGGTCATATTAGCGCCGCGGGCACGCATGGCCGTGAAGGCCTGATGGCCGGGGGTATCCAGAAAGGTGACGCGCTTGGGTTTGCCGTCTGAGCCGGTGATTTTGACGGTGTAGGCCCCGATATGCTGCGTAATACCGCCCGCTTCGCCAGCGGCCACATTGGCCGATCTGATTTTATCCAGCAGGCTGGTTTTGCCGTGGTCCACATGGCCCAGCACGGTAACGACCGGGGCGCGGCTTTCGGTTGGTGCCGCCGCCTTGGCCTGTGCATATTCACGAATCATGATCTGCATCAGCGATTCGCGCTGTTTGACGATCAGTTCAACTCCGTGCTCAGCGGCCAGCAGTTGGGCCACATCATCTTCAATGGTCTGATTGACGGTGACGATGATGTTCTGTGAAAGGAGCTTACTGAGCAATTTGCCTGCCTGCACACCCATCGCCTGTGACAATTGGCGGATGGTAATCGGCGAGGTGATTTCGATATGGGTAGGACGCTGGACGGAATGCGCTGCGGCGTTTTGACGCCGTTCCTGATTTTGTTTTGCCTCGCGCCTGCGCTCGCGCAGAGCCCCCTGACCGGCGGCGGCAATGCGTTCGGCCCGTTCAGCAATTTCCGCTTCCGTCCATTCGCGGATCTGTTCCAATCCCGCATCAATATCATGCCCATGGCCGCGCCGGCCGAGCCTTCCCTTGCGCTTGGCTTCGGATTCCTCCTCATCCACGCGTGGAGCTGTTGTAAACCCGGATTTTCGATGACGCGCGTGCGTTGATGACGGGGGCGGCGGTGGGGGCATCATATCGCGATCGCGTCCCATGCCGGGAGTAAAGGGTGCTCCGGGGCGCGTCCGCGGTCGAATCGGGCGCACCGGATCAGGTGCTTCCACGCGAATCAGCCGGGGACCCTGCATCTGCGCCGGCGCGGGGACATTTTTTGGTCCCACGGCGGTCACCACCGGCTTATTAACCACATTGGGGACACCCCGCGGACTGACGGGTGCGACCGGCTTGACGGGTTTCTGCGGAATTTCGGGTGCCGCCGGTTTGGCCGGTGCTGGTGGGGGGCTTACTTCCACGCTTGGCGCCGGCGGTGCGGGAGGCGCTGGCGGTGCTTCGGCGGTTGTCGGCACGCGTTCCGGAGCCGATTCAACCTTTACCGGTGCGGGCGATTCAGAAACTTTCGACGTTTTTTCGTCTACGTCCTGAGCCGGGAGCGATATTTGATCTTCGGTGGCTCGGGTATCCTCGCCCGTGTGAGACGGAGCTTCCGGCTCCATGACGGCTACCGACGAATCATCTTCCGATGTGTCAGCTCCGTCTGATGCCTTGGATTTGGATTTCGTTTTGGTTGTGCGTTTACGCCGCACCTTGGCAACATCGACATGGGCCGTTTTTTCCACGGCCGTCTTCGGAGCCTCGGCGCTGAACCATTCGCGAATGCTGCTGGCAAGACCGGCTTTGACGACGCTCATATGGCTCACGACGTTCGGCACGCCTTCAGCCTTGCACTTATCGATGATGGCTTTGCTGTCCACCCCCAATTCGCGTGCCAGTTGATATACCTTCAATGTGCTCAACGACGACTCCAAAAAATTTACAAGCGGCTCACCGGTATTCTTATCGCTCCCGATGTCTCAAAACCGCAGCCCATTGGCGACCGGCCCCGGCCGTGGCGGTGTCTTCATCCCACAAGTTCGCAACGTCAGGTCGATACCTGCTCCTGAGCCTCGGCGGACGGGCCTTCGCCCCCGGCGACATCCGGCGCCGCTTCGGCGAGAGCCGGTTCAGCAGCGGCAACCGGCGCCCCTTCCTGCGGTTGAGCGGAATCTTCATCCGCCTTTTTCGCCGCCCGCTCTTTAGCGCGTTTCTTTTGCTCCGCAGCCTTTTCCTCAAGATAGGTGTGGGCGATTTCCACCATCTTCTGGGCTTTTTCCAGCGGTATATCCAGCGTTTTGGCAATCGGCTCGGCGCCGACTTCCTCAATCTCCTCCGCCTGAATAATGCCGAATTCCAGCAGACGATCCACAAAATGCTCCGGCAGATTATCAAGCTGTCCGGTGATGGCCGCCAGATCGTTGCGGTGCGCTTCAAGCTCTTCAGGTGTGCAGATGCTCAGTTCCCATCCGGTGAGCTTGGCGGCAAGACGGACATTCTGTCCGCGTTTGCCGATGGCCAGCGACAGCTTCGACTCTTCCACAATCACCACCGCACGCGCCAACTCGTAACTGCGGAAAATATTCACAATTTCCGCCGGCTTGAGGGCGTTGACGATGAACATCTGCGACGATTCGTTCCATCGCACGATGTCGATACGTTCGCCGCCGAGTTCATCAACAATATTCTTGATTCGGCTGCCGCGCACACCCACGCACGCTCCGATGCAGTCCACCTTGGAATCCATGGATGAAACCGCGATCTTTGTCCGATACCCCGCTTCACGCGCCAGCGATTTGATTTCAATGATCTTTTCCTGCACCTCCGGCACTTCGATTTCAAATAGCCGCCGGATGAAATCGGGATGCGAACGCGACAGGACGATTTTCACATGACTACCTGCGGGTCGAACCTCAAGCACCAGCGCCCGAACTCTTTGCCCCACCTCATATTTCTCGCCGGGGATCTGCTCGCTTCGCGGTAAAAATCCTTCGCAGCGACCCAGATTCACCGTCACCACCGGAACTTTGTCATCCGCAGCCGATACCGTACCGGTGATAAGTTGTCCTTTGCGGTCGCTGAACTCCTCCATGATGCTGCCGCGTTCATCTTCGCGAAGTTTCTGAATGAGCACCTGCTTGGCGGTCTGGGCGGCAATGCGGCCGAATTCCCGGTATTCAATCAGGACGCCGTTCTTGCGCACTTCAATCTCACCGCTCATGCGGTCGATGGTGCACTGAACATCATCGGTTTCGCCGTAAAATTTCTTCGCCGCCGACATCAGGGCCGCTTCAATATCCATGAATACCGAATCTTTTTCGATATTTTTGTCGCGGGCGATCGAATCGATAATGCGTAACAGTTCCTGATTCATAGTCCATCCAATCCTAAAGCGGCCATACCATCCATCGGGTCTCAGGCATGGCCTCCGATTTCACCCGTCGCCGGGATCGCATCGTCGGGACTGGGGCGGAATTCCCCGCCATGATCCCAAAATCGCGTCCGGACGCGGTCGGCCAGAGCCTCGGCTCAAACAACAGACTGAAATAGGAGAATCAAACGCGGCCACACCGGAACGGCATGGCCCGCAGAAAGGCAATTAACAAAAATCCTGCAGCCACACCCCGGTGAGCACGCCACGCCGATCCCCTTCAGGCCGTCGTGTCGGGCGCCAATACGCAGCACAAAGCGTGAAAACCTTACGCTGCGTCATGTGCCAACTCATTGACGTGTAATAAACGCACGTCTAACCTCTATCCGAGCCACACACGCTGATGGATAGCCAACCCATCAGCCAAACCCCAGATTATACCGGTCAAAACGCAAACTACAAATGCCCTGCGATGCGGCTGCATTGATAAAAAGGCTCCACGCCGCAGCCAGAGCCGGCGCGAGGGCCAGCAAGCAAGGGCCTTGCTGCTGTTTTGTACGGCCAGCCAGAGATTGGGTATTCAGCCGCAGGGGGCCTTACCCGCCTCGGCCGACAAGTGCAGTGCAACGCCGCTTCCGCATGCCAATCAGGGCCAATCCCATCAAACCGCCGCCCAAAAGGGGCAACGTGGCCGGTTCAGGTGTCGGGCTGGCGCTGCTGTTGCCCGTGAGCTCGTAGGTGAACCGCTGCCCCACATCCCCCAGCGGAGCGCCCTGGTCGGTGGTAATGGTCATATAGTCGGTAAAATTTCCCGCGGTGGTCGGATCAAACACAATGGACAAATCTGTGGAGTTTCCCAGTGGGGAATCGGCCGCGGCATCGCCGCCAGATGAAAATCTTCGGAAAATTTTCCGGCTCCGCTGGCTAATCCATCGTATATGTCGTATTGGAAGGTGCGGTTTTCGCTCCAGCCCTCCTGGCAAAACGTGCGCAGCGAAGGCTTGGCTTACCATTGTGCTCCGTCGCGGGGGCCCGGCGGAAATCTTGGCTGGCAGCAGAGATCACACGACGTTGGAGACAACGGCCGACATGACAGAATAGGCTTTGGGTTTTAACCATACCAGGGAGTGTTATCCGCTTTCATTTGGTTTGGGATGTCTAAACCGGTTGGCGGCTCGAGACGGCGAGAATAAAAAAGGAGACACGATAATGCCGACCAACGCATCGGGAACGCGAACTGCGAGCAGTACTAAATTGCTTCTGGCAACTTGCGTGGCCGTCGGGGCGTCGCTGGCCCTGGGCAGTACGCGCGCCGGAGCTACAACCCTCTTTCAGGATAATTTCACGGGGAGTTCAACGGTGTCGGCCGACGGAACGACTCCGACACAGGCGAAGGGGATCGCCCCGCAACCCGTGAAATGGAACTTGGTGACCGGTGCGAGAACCGGCTTTGGGGCAGGCGGTTCGATAGGCCTCAACGGGGGTGATTTTGGTGGAGACTATCTTACCTATAACTTCATGAGTGGCTTCATCTACACGTTATCGGCAAAGCTCGATCCGGGGCCGGGTGGTGAAGAAGCCATCAGTTTTGGGACCAAGGCAACAGGAGATTTGCCGGGGCCGACCATGATTGTCGATTATCAGTCTGCGAATACCGCCGGGCTCCAGTATTTGGCCAGTGGAGACATTAGCTCTCTCATCGACACCATCCCCAAGTCCGAATCCTACGGTGGGACAGCCAGGATCGACTTCAACACCATTTCACCCCACTGGTCTGCCATTTGGTATTACAATAATATTGAGCTGGGATACCATATCTACAACACGAACCCTACCGGCATCAATGGATTCTCCATTTCGGCGATCTCTACCGGAACCTCCCCGTTTACCGGCGATATCAAGAGTTTTCTGGTAACCGAAGCCCCCGAGCCGGCCTCGCTGGGGCTTTTTGGGGCCGGTGCCGTCGGCCTGCTGCTGAGCCGCCGCAGAAATACTTGAATTTTCGGCGCAGGGGTGGGGCTGAGATTCGATGTATTGGTGATAACCCACCGTCCCGGTGCGCCCCGAGTGATATCTGGTTCAGCTTCGCCCACCGTGTACCCGTGCGCCCCTGCGGTGGAGGCCATGCCCCGACGCGCCGGGCGAGGCTCCGCGGATAAAGGCGGGGCGGACGCCGCAGGTTCTGCGGCGGTATTTTCGGGCTGACGCCGCCTGTCGGCATCGCACGTTGGGCCTGATACCGACGATCAGCCCAATGCCTCCGGTTTGAGTGTCACCACATCCGGAAGATTGCGGTAATAATGATTGAAGTCCATTCCGTAGCCGACCACAAACTCGTCCCCGATATCAAAACCGATGAAATCGGCGGTCAGACCCGCCCGCCGCGCCGCCCCCTTCCGCAACAGCACACAGGTGCGAATGGATGCCGGACGCCGCCGCCGTATCATCCGACGCACCGCCTCCAGGCTTCGGCCGCTCTCCAGCACATCATCCAGGATCAGGACATGTCGGCCGGCAAGCGGCAGGCGGCCGGGCAGCACAATGGTGGGGCGATGCGATGGGGTTACCCGGCCCGCGTAGCTGGTGACCGCCAGCACATCAACCCGCATTTTCATGGGCAACCGGCGCACCAGATCCGCCAGCAGAATAAATGAACCCGTCAGCACCGGCACGATTACGAGTTCCGAGCCGGCATAAATGCGGGACATCTCCGCCGCCAGTTCCGTCACGCGGCGATTGATGCGCTGCCGCGATACCACCACGCGATCGATCTCTTTCATGCCGGAAACAATAGCCGCTTCCTGCAGCCGCCGCCATACCGCCCCCTCCGCGCCAAGGCCCACTGCGGCTGGGCGCGGGCCGCGGGACTATGGAAAATTCCCGTTCCGGTATAGACTTCCAGCCCATGAGAAGAATTGCACTTTTTAATCAAAAGGGGGGCGTGGGCAAAACCACGACGGCGGTAAATCTGGGTGCTGCGCTGGCGGATGAAAAGAAGCGCGTGATTCTGATTGATATGGACCCGCAGGGGAATTTATCGTTTCATCTCGGGCTGGAGCCGACGGGCATTCATCATTCCAGTTATCAGGTGCTAACTCAGGGTGTTTCGATCAAGCAGGCACTCCATCCGGTGGGGGAATATCTCTCTGTGGTGCCCGCCAGCAGCGATCTGGCGGGTGCGGAAGTGGAACTGGTGGACATGCCCCGGCGCGAACACCGGCTGGCCGACGCGTGGAAACAGGAGCCGGTACCCGCCGATTTTATTATCATCGACTGCCCGCCAAGCCTCGGCCTGCTCACACTCAACAGTCTTTGTCTGGCCACGGAGGTGATTATTCCTCTTCAGGCGCACTTTCTGGCGCTGCAGGGAATGGCGCGGCTGCTGGAAACCTGCTCGCTGGTGCGGGACCGGCTGAACCGGGAGTTGAAAATTTCGGCGGTGCTGTTCTGCCAGTATGAAGCGGCGCCGCGGCTTACCGGCGAGGTGACGGAGGAAGTGGAGAAATTTATTGAAGCCGCACGCGGTTCCGACAAGCCGTGGGCGGACGCAACGGTGCTTCAGACGCGCATCCGGCGCAATATCAAACTGGCGGAGGCGCCGAGTTTTTCGCAGAGCATCTTCACCTACGCCCCCAATTCCGCCGGCAGCGCCGATTACGGGGTCTTGGCGCAGGAAATATTGGAAATGAAATAAATAACGGCCATCACCGGCGCCTGATCGTTTCCCGGCCTGCATTGCATCAAAATCAGCTCGGATGGCTGGTGAGGCGGGTAAAGGCTTCCAGATATCGGTCGTGCGTCCGCTGTACCACATCGGGCGGCAACTCGGGTCCGGGGGGCGTTTTATCCCAGGCAAGCCCGGAGAGATAATTTCGTACATATTGTTTGTCAAAACTGGGCTGATCCCGGCCGGGGGCGTATTCATCGGCGGGCCAGAAGCGGGAGCTGTCGGGCGTAAGCACTTCATCAATCAGAATCGGTGCCGCCCCCTGTTCGGGGATGCCCCATTCAAATTTGGTATCGGCGATGATGATGCCGCGCCGGCGGGCGGCCTGCGCCGCCTCCACATAAAGTTCAATCGATCGATCGCGCACAAATTCCATCGTCTCGCGTCCCACCTGCTGGCATGCCGTCTCAAAATCGACCGGTTCATCGTGCCCCTGGGTTGCTTTGGTGGTCGGAGTGAAAATGGGCTCAGGTAGCTGATCGCATTGTCGCAGCCCCGGCGGCAGCGAAACTCCGCAGACGGACTGCGTTTTGCGGTACTGCCCCCAGCCGCTGCCCGCCAGATATCCGCGCACCACACATTCAATGGGGATCACCTGCGTTTTCCTTACCAGCACCGACCGCCCCTGAAGCTGTTCACGATAGGGGTTTAATTCCGGCATCGCCGCCGGTACATCCGTACTGATGAGATGGTGGCCGATACGCCCGTCAAAGAAACGGAACCAGTAATTGCTCATGGCGGTGAGCAGAACCCCTTTTTGCGGGATCGGGGTAGGAAGAATGACATCAAACGCACTGATGCGGTCGGTGGCGATGATGACGAGCCGGTCGCCAAAATCGTAGACATCGCGCACCTTGCCGCGACGCACGGGGTAATGACCGAGTTCACTTTTGACAACCG
>JAJZNY010000167.1 GCA_021852245.1 Planctomycetota bacterium
GCCTCAGCGCCCTGATCGGGGTTGGTATCGGTCAATGAAAGATAATTGAGCGACAGATGGCTGATGAGCCGCCACGCTGTTTCCTTCTGGGCGACCGACATTCGAGGTGCGGTGAGGGGCCCGTCAACCACCCGAATCGCACATGATGGGAGGCTGCCCACCATCTGCATATCGGTGGCACCCTTGCCGACGGCCATGAACAGTGGCAGATCGCGGTTGGTGCATAACGCATCGATCCCTAATTGCAGCAGAGTGGTCGAATAGGGCGCATTTTTTTCATCCACCAGCGAGACATAGACCTCGGATCCCGCGTACTGCGAGCGACCGCCGACCCGCCGCTCCTTTTCCGAAGGCACGCGTGGCTCGCGCCGCAACTGATAATAGGCATTGCGGTCGGCATCAAAATCGGTGGCCCGGTAAAACGGCTGGAATGGCTGCTGATCTTCCCGTGTTGCGCCGTAGCCGGTGACGCGTTGAATATCAAAAATTTCATAGTCCAGCGGGCGGGTGATATCCGCCGTGACATGATATTCGTGGAAGCGGTCTTCCAGATGAATGCGGCTGCAGGTTTTTTCAAAAAGATTGATAACCGGTGTGCAGAAGAGGCGCAGATTCGATATGGTGAGAGCATTTTCCAGGCGGGGATCCCGCTGCGAAAATAGAAATATGATCTCTACGGTATTGAACACCGATCGGCCCATAGACGGACCAAGCTGGGAGAGGGAAAAGAAGCAGAATCGTTGAGGCAGAGAAAAGTATTCCCGCAGCAGCCGGTATCCGGCAAAGGTCCGGGTACCGACGGGCAGCAGAGCTTCCGCTTCAGCAATCCCCTGGGGTTGCAGGTGCACCGGATCGATGGAGGTGAGCCACGGCGGCGGAACACCTTCAGGTTTGACCATCACGCCGATGCAGTGACCGAAAAGCTGCTCATGGAGAGGGTATTGCAGGCTCGAGTCGCCGCTGATGTAAAAGCTCAACTGGTCGGCGGCAATTTTATCCAGTGTCAGGGCGGGGAGAATACTGCTGATGCGAACTTTAAGCGCCGCTCGCATGCTTCGGTTCTCGGGCAGGCCCCAGGCGGCCATCTCCCGGCTGGTGTAGGCGACATCGGTTATCTGCAGGGGAAATATCTTCAGTGGGTGGGCAGTCCGAAAGCGGCAGGCTGTCACTTCATCGCGACCGATGTTACTATCGAGGTAACTTCCCGCGGGAACGGGAAATCCCCCGATGAAATTGGCCGCCTCACGCGGATCGGGAGTGAATTCCACAATGCCCATGGCGGGCAGCGGCGCCAGATATTGGGGATAAATGGTTTCAAGAAGGCTCTGCGTGAAGCGGGGAAACTGAGCATCGAGTTTCATGTCGATGCGCGCGGTAAGGAATGCGACACCTTCCAGCAGGCGTTCGACGTAGGGATCTGGACAGGGTATCTGATCTAGGCTCAGGCGGCCGGCAATTTTCGGAAACTGCCGGGCGAAGTCCTTTCCCATTTCACGGAGAAAGAGCAGTTCCTGCTCGTAATATTCAAGGATTCGCTTATCCATTGCTGCGCTGCGTTACCTGGCATAAGCCGGTTTCCAAATCCACCTCGGTCCGGACAAATAAAACATCCGGCATCGGCACCGCCCAGAGATCGGCGCGGATCTCAAAGTCCACCCGGTTGCCCGAGAAGCTTCGGTCCACCGCTGCCGTTGCCTTGACGAGAACTGTTTCCGGAAGAAGCCGCGGTTCATAGGTGCGAATGGCGTCTGCGATCACCTGTTCGAGAGACTCCACGGACACGCTGGATTCGGTCCCGCCACCCATCGCCGGAATGCCAAAATTCAGCACTGACCGGGCCACGAGCGGATAGGTATTCAGACCGTCGGAATCCGGATGGCGGGTGGAGTTCAGCAGCCATCCGATATCGCGAAGCACCGACGAACGGAGTTGCGTGATGGTGGCCGTGCGCGCCGTACGCGATTCCATCTGTGTATCGGGATTATCATCAGTAAGTCGATCCAGCAGGAACGGCATGAGCCGATCCCGCGAGATGACCTCTTCTCCGGGCATCATCCACCCTCCAACTGCGGTGACTGAAATCTGATGTTTCGCACTTCCAGGAGCGGATACTCCGCATCGGCGGATGCCAGCAACCGATGGCCCAACCCAATCGAAATCCCCCCCTGCTCCTGCCAATCGGTTGATCGGCTCATCATCATCGATGGGTCACCGTGTTCCACGGTTCCCGGATAGCGAACCGGGATAAATCCCACCGCTTTACCCTGATTGCTCCACGTGAAGCTCGCAGGTATCCAGACCAGATCACGCAGATCGGCTGGCTTTTCGATTTGAATCTCCGCGATATTCTTGAAGGGGACCCAGTAATAATTCCCCTTGACGATCACTTCCAGGACCGGCCCGAGTCGGCCATCCACATCGGCGAGCCACTCGAACGGTTTGCCATCGATGCTTCCACCAGTCTGCGGAGCGGCGTCGAAGGCGGCATCATGCAGGCGGACGGCTTCATCAACCTTGCCGTTCGCCAGCAGTTTGGAGGATTCAACCAGCCACCCCAGCCAGGGCTCGGGTTCGCCAAGGAGCATGGGCGTTTTATGGCCAGCAAAAACGCTGTTTCTGACCGCCTCGGCGGCAATCACCTCGCGGTACACGGTTACCATTAACAGCGCGGAGGCGTCGAGATCAGCGATGACGTTAAGCTGGGTAACCGCCCGGTCCCACTGGCCTAGCAGAGCCAATAACTGGAAGAGGAATATCCGCAGCTTGGGATCGGTCGGAGCCTTGCGTACCGCCGCCTGAAGTTCGTCAAGCGCTGCCCCCGCCTGTCCCTGTTTGACTAATACTTCGGCATTCATCTGCCCAGGGCCTCATGTTACGGTGCCGGGAAATAAAATCGCGTCGGCACGATCAGGTCGCCGTACCGACGCAACGGTTTGCATCTGATTAGAGCGTCAGGTAACCGCCTTTTTTGCAACGTCATATTTGAGAGATTTCGTAGGGCCTTTCGATCCGTCATCTTTGATCGCCGTCGCATCAAATTGCATATTCGTGAAGCTGATGGAGAGCGAAATGCCCATGTCCCGAAGCCCCACGCCCGAATCGCTTATCGCGATATTGCTGAAGGCACAGTCAGTAAGCGTCCATTTCTGATAGACGACCGGGTTTTCAGAAGATGTCACGGACTCGATCGTGATCGTCTTGACGGTCTTGCCGGTCACGACATAGTTGACGAGAGTCGGCACTCCACTGGCTCCAGGCATGGCGACTGTGATTTCACCGACTTGCGTCTCGCCACCACTGCGTCCACCTGCGGAGCCCGGCATCCCGCCACCCATATTCATCGCATTGAAGGAGTAAGCGTTTAAGTCGAACCACTTGTCGTGTCCCTTTTGCGTGGAATCTCCTTCGATGCCTTCAATTTTCATGTACATGCTCATAGTGTTCTCCTCTATTGTGAAGTTCTAAATTGTTCCGACCGCACCGTACGGTCAGAATCATTTTCAAAAACCATCAGCTTATGCCCCTTTGGCGGATTTAAGCTTGGACACAAGCCGAAGCGAAACCGTCAACCCCTCAAGCTGATAATGGGGCCGCAAGTAAAACTTCGACGTGTAATAACCCGGATTACCCGGAATTTCCTCGACCTCGACCTCGGCGGCCGCCAGCGGCCGGCGGGCCTTGGCCTCTTCCGATGCGTTAGCGGGATCAGGTTCGACATACTGCATGATCCAATTATTCAACCAGCGGACCATATCTCCTTTTTCCTTAAAGCCACCGATCTTGTCCCGCACCATGCACTTGAGGAAGTGCGCAAAGCGACAACTTGCGAACAGGTAGGGCAGACGGGCGGCCAAATTCGCATTGGCCGTTGCATCCGGATCATCATACTCCGTCGGTTTATGGAGCGATTGTGCGCCGATGAATACCGCGTAATCCGTATTTTTCCAATGCAGAAGCGGCATGAGGCCGTTCTTGGCCAATTCAGCCTCACGGCGATCGGTGATGGCGATTTCGGTGGGGCATTTCATATCCACGCCGCCGTCATCGGTGGGGAAAGTATGGCAAGGCAATCCTTCCACTGTACCGCCGCTCTCCACACCGCGAATGCGGGCGCACCAGCCGTAGAGCTTGAATGCCCGGTTGATGTTCACGCCCATGGCATAGGCGGAATTGGCCCAGACGTAGTTGTCGTGCTTGGCCCCCTCCATATCCTCTTCATAGGCGAATTCCTCCACCGGATTGGTTTTGGCCCCGTACGGGAGGCGGGAGAGGAATCGCGGCATGGTGAGCCCGATGTAACGGGAATCTTCCGATTCCCGCAGCGACCGCCACGCGGCATATTCCGCCGTTTGGAATATCTTCGTCAGGTCACGCGGATCTGAGAGTTGCCGCCAGGAGTCGAAATTCATCACCGTTGGGGAGGCCGCGGAGATAAACGGGGCGTGAGCAGCAGCCGCTATCTGAGCCATACCGCTGAGAATCTCAACATCGGGCGGAGAGTGATCAAATTCGTAATCGCCGATCAGACAGCCGTAGGGAGCCCCACCGGGGGTACCGTATTCCTCTTCATAGATTTTCTTGAAGAGCGGGCTCTGATCCCAGGCGGTACCCTTGAACTTTTTAATGGTTTTTCCTAGATCCTTCTTGGAGATGTTTATGACGCGGATTTTGAGGTTTTCATCGGTTTCGGTGTTGTTCACCAGATAGTGAAGGCCGCGCCACGCACCTTCCAATCGCCGAAACTCTTCATGATGCAGTATCAGATTGACCTGCTCGGATATTTTCTTGTCCAATTCGGCGATGATGGATTCAATGCTGCGGCGGGCGTCGTCGGATATCAGGGCCGTGCGTTGCAGAGCCTGCTCCACGAGCGTGCCGACTGCCTCGCGCACCATACGAGAGGCTTCATCGGTCTTGGCACCGATGTTTTTGCTCAACAGACTTGAGAACTCATCAACTGTTTTGATTTCTTTTACGGGCGAAGACGCTTGCTGTTCGCGCGCCATATGAAGACCTCCATGGTTATGTCTGATCTTTTGACAGTCGGGCGATGCCCGGCCGTCACCGTGTTGCTAAGACGCAGGTTTATCTTCCGCTTTCGGTGCCGAACCAAGCGCCGAAAGCAGAGCCGGGTCCTGAAGCACCTGCGCCACAAGTTGCTCAGCCTTATCCTTGCCGTCCATGTATGTAAGCAGATTCGCAAGCTGGGTGCGGGCGTTGAGCAACTTGGCCAGCGGTTCTACTTTTTTCGCCACCGCCGCCGGCGAAAAATCTTCCATACTCTCGAATGTCAGTTCGACATTGATGTTCCCTTCACCGGTCAGGGAATTGGGCACCTGAAACGCCACGCGAGGTTTCATCGCCTTCATGCGATCGTCAAAATTATCGACATCAATTTCCTGAAACGCCCGATCTTGAACGGCCGGCAGGGCATCTTTGGGATTCCCAGAGAGATCCGCCATGACCCCCATGACGAAGGGCAGATTGATCTTTTTCTCTGCGCCGTAAAGCTCGACATCGTATTCAATCTGCACACGCGGCGCCCGATTTCGAGCTACAAATTTCTGACTGCTTGCTTTTGCCATGTGACGTGCCCCTGTCATTGACTTTTAATATGCGACCCGAAACGGGTAGTTCTCACAACCGAATCTCCCATCCCCCGCATTTGCGGCTGCAGCGCCGATGCTGTCAATGGAAACGCCGTCGGCGGTATTTGTCAAGTATCGTAAACGGGCCGCTCCAAACATCCGACACTCCAGTATATCTTATGTTTCGGCTCTCATCCTTCATAATCTTGATCCAAAAAACCTGACTATTTCAATTATAGTCGATTCCACGGCATACTCGACCACCAGGTTTTCTTTGCCAGCCATTTTTTGCCCGCAAATGTGCTGACCGCGTAGCGACTGGGCATTGGAGGATCAATAACAAAAGGCGATTCGCGAATTAAACGACCGGCCTGCTCGCGGATGGGTTGCAGTTTCGGCAACATCCGTTCAATGTCGTCCATCCAGCCGGGCTGCCCCATTTCCTCCCAAACCATGGCGATGATGTCCGAATCACTGGAGCCGTCGATCATATAAGCGCCGATCAGCGGGCATTTGCCGAAGATATCCAAGGCATACGCTCCAGGGTCCACAAAGAATGGTCGCGCTGCCATCGCCTCACGTGCCTCGATGGCAAACTTTGCGATCATCCGAGCAGCATTGGCAGCCGCCTTCGCCGCCCCGATGGCCGGGCTCAGCACAACATCGGCCCCTTTGGCCGCCAAGGCCGCGGCGTGGGCTCCGGTACTTGCTGTGCAAATGGCCGCTTTGGTTGCCGTGAAGGCAATATCCCGATTCAGAAGCTGCTCGACAGCTTGAAGCGCCCGCCTCGGGTCACCCAGAGCCACCGCATCGCGACCTGCGCCGACCTGATACCTCTGGTACCCTTTATGCACCACCGACGCCCAGAAGTAGAGCGCTTCGCTACCATCTTTCACGAGTGAAAACAGGGGAAGCATGCTTAATACGTGATCCGCTACCTGCTGGGCGGCCTGCAAACCCGTCTCGCGGGCGATGGTGGCTGCGAATTGCGACACTTCCTGAATCTGGGTGCCGAAAAACTCATTGAGGATGCTCATCATTTCCGCATTGGCCATTTTTTTTGCGGGAGCAATCGCCATCGACCCCACTGCACTGGCCGTTTTACCCACATCACTTTTCGCCGTTTGAACATCGTGAAGCACGCTGTATGCGCTGTACGCCTGGGTCTTGCCATCAATCGCCTGGTTGCCCACCTGCGTACCAAATTTTTTCAGCGGTTGAGTCTTATTTCCGCCCCCCTGATTTTTGATCTCATTGCGTAATTCGGTGACCGCCTGCCCCATCTTCTCCGCCGTGAGCGCCAGCCGCAGCTTGATCTTATGCCCGGCAAAAATCGCCCGCAACCGGGCCGGTTGCTCTTTGGCTACAACTCTCAGAATTTCCACATCCTTGCTGTCGAGCGGCAGGCGCATGGATTCCAAGGTACCCATCAGGGCCGTAATTGGCTTGGCTGGAGGTTTATTGCGTGGATCGGCCTCCCAATTGGTGCCTTCATTCTGCATCCAGCGCGTCAGGGCAATGCGAATTTGTGTCGCTTTCTCCGGTGTGGGATTTTTGTTGTATTCCTCAATGCGATCATCAATCGCCTTGAAGAGCTTGCTTCGGGGCTTGGTGATCCCCAATTCCGTCTGCGCCTTCCAATCTTTCAGAGTTGGTATTTTTGCCATGGCCGGAACCTCAGATTAAAACTTTGCCCACGGATTTTACCTTATGAATCAGTTCCTGCGATTCGTGCAGATTCGCCCACCTATCCCATTGAATCTCCAGAACGTTAACCCTCCCGATCCAGCCCGCCGATGGATTTTATCGTCGCAAGCGCATCAGGCGAGAGATCGGCAATGACATCCAGAAAATTCATATTGATCAGCTTCCGTGCACGTTTGAGAATCATAGGAACAGGACTCGACGGTTCGGCGGCCTCCAGATATCGACAGATGTCGTCGATGGCCCGAATGCAATCATCGCGGCTGCTGATTCCCCGTTGTGCCATTGGCGCGGCGGCTGAGGTGACCGGCATGGCTGCTGAAGTGGACACGTCACCCTCTGCGGTTGCAGCCGGAGCGGAGGGCGAAAGTCGCTTTTGAATCTGCATGGCCCAATTTTGAATGATTTTTCGCGTTCCCCGCAGATCGGCTCCTCTATCGGACCCCACATGCGTGGTCAATGTCTTATCAATACTGTCCCACGCCTGAAGGGCTTCAGCCGCCGCCTGATAAAGAGCCGAGAGCCGCTCTGGCGGCGTATCGCTGAAGGCCGCTTCAATCTCGGCAGGTGAGAGCGCCTTTTCGTCCGCCCCGGCGGAGAGTTCGCCGGTGCTGATCATGATCTGCCGAAGTGTGACCGGGCCGAGTTGCCGCGGAGCATTCAGCGGGACTTCCAGAAACCGCTGTGGAAATTTTAATGGGTCAGCATATGCATCCGCGGGCGGCGACATGGACGCAATAGCATTAATCCGCAGCGTGGGGTCGTTGTCGTCCTCCACATCCAATGGCGGCATGAGGTCCGGCCAGTAAGTCTGCAGATGCTGATCCAAGAGATGCAGCCCATCCCGCACTCCCTCGATACCCCGCAGCCGTGCCTGCGCCAGAACCAGATACACCATGACGCGCAGGTCTTTGGTGCGTTGGAGCAATGCGGTGCAACGAGCATGAATATCCCGCCAATCCGGTTCCTCGGCCGGTGTTTTGACACTCCCCATTTCCTGCTCCGGCTTGCCGGGCATGAGGCGTTCGAGTTCTGTAAACTCGGGATCATATGACAGATCTTCGCCACAGGGTGTGTCGGCGGAGATGGGTTTGAGCAACTCATTGACGTTCAGCTCGTACATGTCGTCACCTCGTTCTGTCAGTTGCAATTTACCAGATTTATTCGGCATGTCGAGGCGCATCACCAAGCGCCTTGCGGCCACAGGTCGAAAGAAAAACCCCGGCCGAATTCTATCGCGACCGGGGTTAATAGATCAGCTTTTTATCCGACGAAGTTGCGGCCGGTCGATCAAGCCGGACGGCGGCGGAGCAATAATCCGAGAGTTGCTACGCCCATCAGAGCCAGCGCGGCCGGTTCAGGCGTAGCGTAAGTGCTGTCGAGGCTGGCCTTGATGCCGGCATCGGACGGATCATTGCCAAAATCCACGGTGATACTGCTGGTGTCAATCGAATCGGATGTGGTCAATCCCGGCAGGTTGATGGTGAAGCTCTGATTATTGGCCAGCAAGGTTTGGCCCAAAATCGAACTTCCGGAATGATCTTTACCCGCACCACCGCCGCTCGTATTGCCGGGCAGTGCGTTGGAATAAAGCCCATTGCTGTCGGCGTTGCCGATGACAAACTCACCAATCGGGCCGTTCTGTCCGACACCACTGTTTGCGCCGGTGGCGGGAATCGCCTCGAGCGTGAGTTCACTGCCGGTCGTGCTCGGTCCACCAGTGGGGCCAGTCGGGCCAGTGGGTCCAGTCGTCCCGCTACCGGTCAGCACTTCCCACGCCGCCGTCGATGTGGTCGCGCCGGTTGTATATGTTCCAGAGCCATTGCTCGCCACCGTTATGGTGTTGAGGGTGGTATCCTGCAAGTTCGGAGTATTGGAACCGAGGGTGTAACCGTTAATCTGAAAGTGAATCGCCCCGACCGTCTGCGACACGTCGTAAACCGGGTCAGATGTGTTATGTACGGTCACCGTTAACTGACCGTTGCTGACCAAAAACCCGATCACGGCGCTGTACGGTCCATTGTCGTCGTTAGCCCGGATATTTCATCGGTTTTAGCCGCGAGCGATCGGACCGCAGCGTCGGAGGTCATTCTGGCCAGTTTTTTTTCGGGTTGGCGCATTGAGCGCGTAGCGCTTCCGGCCCCCCAACTTCTTTACCTATATGTCTGTTCCATGCGTCAGTCCTTTCTTTTCTGATGGGCCACTCCGGTTTAACCGCTCATTTGTTTACCTACCGGTACGATCACCAAGCCACCCAGC
>JAJZNY010000104.1 GCA_021852245.1 Planctomycetota bacterium
TTTTAATCGCCTCGATGGTGGGTTGGACGAACGCCTCATTGACGGCAATTTCCAGACGAACTTTGCGAATCAGATTGACCTGCATCGCCTGGCCGCGAAAGTATTCGGTATGCCCCTTCTGCCGGCCATAGCCCTGCACGTCGCTGACGGTAAGGCGGAATACCTCGACACTGCTCAGAGCCTGCTTGACGGCCTCGAGCCGGAACGGCTGAATAATGGCGACAATCAACTTCATGGACATTCTCCATTCTTATCCGGGGCGACAAATGGACGGCCCGGAAAATACTAAATTTCGGCCGACAACCGTCGCGGCCGATAAACCCGATCAGGAATTGGCGGGCACCACGATCGATGTTTCCGGCAGCGCTCCGATATCCCACGCCGCTTCGCCATGGATGCCCAGATCCAATCCTTCCACCTCCACCACCTCCGGTACGCGGAGTCCGATGGTGGCTTTGACGATCCAACCGACGATTAATGTACCAACGGCAACAAACACCACGGTGCTCACCGCCGCCAGAAGCTGAATGAGAAACTGATGCACATCTCCCTGCAGCAGTCCGCGCACGCCGTTCACGGCGGCAACTGCGAAGAGCCCGGTCAGCAACATGCCGAGAAAGCCGCCGACACCGTGTACGCCGAAGGCATCGAGCGAGTCATCATAGCCGAGGCGGGCTTTAATCTGCACGGCGAGATAACAGACGGCGCCGGCGAGGATGCCGATGATGGGGGATGCCCAGATGGCGACAAAGCCGCAGGCGGGGGTAATGGCCACCAGCCCGGCGACAATACCCGATGCGAGTCCGAGGGTGCTCATGCGGCGGTGGTGAATGTATTCCGCCATGTTCCATGCGAACCCGGACGCTGCCGCCGCGACCGTGGTATTCAGAAACGCGATACCCGCAAGTCCGTCAGCCGCCCCCGCGGAGCCAGCATTGAAACCGTACCAGCCGAACCAGAGAATTCCAGCGCCCAGCAAAGTCAGGGCAAGGGAGCTTGGCTGCAGCACCTGATTGGGATACCCATTTCTGCGACCGATCAGCAGTGAAAGCATCAGGCCGCCGACACCGGAGGCAATTTCGACAACCGTCCCCCCGGCAAAATCGGCCACATGCAGTTGGTCCAGCCATCCTCCACCCCACACCCAGTGTACCAGCGGGTCATAGACGAAGGTGGTCCAGAGGAGGACGAATAGCAGGAAGGAGCTGAATTTCATTCGCTCCACGATGGAACCGGCAATGACCGCCGGGGTAATCATCGCAAACATGGCTTGAAACATGCAGAAGACGGTTTCAGGGATATAGTGTCCGCTTTGTGCGACGGCGTGATGCGGGCCGATACCGATGAGCAGGATATCCGCGGGGTTCCAGCCGATGATGCCTCCATGGTCGGTGCCGAAACCGAGCATATAACCAAATAAAATCCACTGCAGAACAATCACCACCAGTGCGGTGTAGGAATGCATCATGGTGGCCAGAACATTTTTCTTACGCACCATGCCGGCGTAAAAAAGGGCCAGACCGGGAATCATGAACATGACCAGCGCGGTGGAGGCCATCATCCATGCCGTGCTGCCGGTATCGATTTTTACGGCGGGTGCTTTCAGATGCGGGGGCAGGGGTGAAGCGGCTCGGCATATGCCACCGCTGAAAACGGCCATGCCGAGTATCAGCATCATGAAGGGGATTGCCAAGCGCCGCCGGAGCGCAAGTTGAAAATCGAGCCTGTGCGATGGCTGTGTGTTCATGTACCGCATTCCTCCGCCGCTTGATTGCCGCCTGCTGCCTGCACCACCAGGCACGCACCCCGATACATTGCCGCTTTTAGTCGCTCTTGCGCGTAATAGCGGCAATGAAATCGGGAGAATTATCAAGAGTTAGGCATGGAAAAGCAAATATGAACATAATTCGGGCGCATCAACCCCAAGACGCCTGAAAATGGCGATCAGCCGTTGAGAGAGCGCCGCAAAAAGTGGCGTTGTAGTCGCGGGTTGCCTAATGATGCTTCACTTGCGGCGCAAAATGACGCTGCATTGGCTTTAAATATGAAACCAACCGCGAGCTTATGCGTTTGAAGAGAAGAGCACGCTCGTCGGGGGCGGACGTCGGCTACGATGACATTTGTCGCAGACGGGATATACTCCAATGCTCGTGGCAGTATCCCACTCCACTCAACGAGTGGGCGCGGTCGGTTGAAATCGGCCGGGGCGACGCATTGGCAGGAGTCAAACATAGATGAAGCACGGCAAAGAAAATCGGTTTTTGAAATTGATGTCGGTTGTCGCGGGCACGTCGCTGCTCGCGATGGCGGCATCTAACGGCGCAGCGATCGCGACTCCTCCGATGATCCAATACGTTCCCAAAAACGCCATTATGTACATCGGCATGGCCGGTACTCCGCACCAGTGGCCGGGATATGAGGGTTCAAATTTACAGATGCTCATAAGCCAGAGCCCCCGGCTGCAGAAATTGCTCAAAAATTCCCATTCGGCATCGCCCGCCGGTGAATCGTCTTCCAAGTCGATGGGGGAGGTGTTCAGCCATCCTCTCGCCATTTACCTCACGAATATTAAGGGGGGCACCCAAGGTGGGCAGCCGGACGGCAATCTCGGTATTGTCATTCAGGCGGGTAAAGATTGGAAAGCCGTGCTCAAAAACATCAGTGATTCCCCGCTTGCAGCCGGGGAAAAGCGCGGGCATGTCGGCGGCATCGTGTACGATATTTTGCAGCCGACGCCGACGGAAATGCGTCTGCTGCGCAATCCGGGGCAGCCCGGGGCAACTTTCGCTGCCAACACGCATTTCCAGGCCCTGACGGCGCAACTCGGGCCGATGTCTGCGGATGCGTGGTACGTCAACATTCGGAAACTCAGCACTCAGTTAATGAATGGCCATTATGGACAGGCGACGGCGCAGATGCTGCCGCTGATTCAGAAGGTCTATAAGGGTTCAGGCCTGGGCGACTACACGGCTATGGTTGGGGGTGGAGGGTTCCAGGGGAAGAACTACGTCTACCACATGAAGGCCGCGATGGCTAAAAGTGAAAAAAATGATACCGCCGGGCTCAAGCGTATGCTGGCACTGGTGCCTGAAAATGCGGCCAGCGTGGCGACCTACCACTTCGATCTGGCGGCGATGTACAGAACCATTGAGAACATCGGCAAACAGGCGGGCTTTGCTGCTCGCATCAAGCAGGGACTCACCCAGGCCGGCACGCTCGCGGGCATCAGCCTGCGTCGCGATATCATCGATGCTTCAGGGGCCCGATGGGTTACATTCACCGTGCCTGATAAGGCGGGAATGTACTCGACAGTTACGGAAAGTATCCTCAGACATCCGGGAAAGTTTTCCAATGCCCTGCAATCGATTGCACCGCTGGCTCTGATGGCGATTAACGGTGCCCGCCAGCAGCGAAATCCCAACGCCACACCCATTACTCTTAAGGCGAAGACGGTCGGCACCGACACGATCTACACCATTCATGGTGCGGGCATCTCATGGTGCATCAGCGGCAAGCGATTGATTGTGGCGGAATCCGTTTCATCGATCAAGCAGACGCTCCAGAACCAATCGCAAAAAAATATCATGGACAATCCCTCATTTGCCGCCGCTTACCGAGCCATGGCTGCGGATCACGGCCTGAGGGACGTATCGTGGATCGATTCTCCCAAACTCCTGCCGCAATCGTATCTCTGGCTGCTTAAGGCGATTCAGAGAGTTGATGGTGCACGCCCCGCACTCGCCCGGTATATTCGTCCCAGCGACATGCCGAAACTGAGTCTGCTGCAGCGATATCAGCGATTCTCTCAGAGCGCCCAGTGGTATACCCCGCACAGTTGGGAATTGGCCATTCACTCATCCTTGCCGGTGGGTGAAGCGCTTACGCCGCAGTCCGCGAGTTTCATGACGGATATTTCCAATCCCCTGGTCGGCAAAATCATCGCCAATTTGGCAGTGGTAGGCGTCGTCAAACGTGCCCAGCAGGTTGAGGCGCAGCAACCGGGGCAGGCGGGTCAGGCACAGGGTACCCCGCCACCGGCCCAGCCTGCAGGGAACTGATTTCTACGGCGATTCGGGGTCGTTGGCGCATCGTTCAATATGCGCCGCGTCATACAGCGGTCCCGTTGCCGCCTGCATGCCGGGACATCGCCTCGCGGCATTATTCCAATGCTGCTCGCTTTCTATGTTCTGCTTCCAGAATGGCCAGGTGCGGCACTGTGTGGGACGTACCGGATAAATGCTGCATAGGGCCTTGCCCCCGCTGCGCTGCAAAAATATGCAGTCGTAATTTGCCTGCTCGGTAAGGCTGATGCCGCCGGGCAGTTGCCGCAGGTAGCGCCGGGCAAAGTCTTCCACGGCCAGGCCGAGAAATTCTGATATTGCGAGGATATCGCGATCGGATACCCATACATAGCCGGGCCCGCCGGAGCAGCAGTTGCCACATTGCGTGCAACTGAAGTGCAGCCCCTTTTCATACCAGGGGGGCTGAGGCTCTTTGAAAATTCGCAGGCGATGTCTTTTCGGCATATCGGTCACGCTTAGTAGTGTAATGCAGGACTCTGCAGGGGAAAAATGACGGTGCCGCGAGACGCTACCATTGGATTCGATCGCCTCACCTATCGGTGTAACTGCCGAAAAGAATGAAAACTGTATCGGAGAGCCACCACGGGATCGTGATGATCAGGCCGTAAACGGACAGAGAAAGCAGCAGCATGAAGATGCTGCGGATGTAATTGCCGGCGTAGAAATGGTGAAAGCCGAGAAGTCCAAAAATCACGCAAATCAACAGGGCGATAAGAATATTGCGGGAAGAGCGATGACGGACAAGTTCACGCTGAGCCTGCGCAAAATGGTGCCCGGAATGTAGACCCGAATGATAACCCGTGTGAGAGGTGTAAAAAAACCGTACCCGGTAAGCCTACCGTGCGGCGTATGCCCGTTCGCCCGATGGTGACATGGGCTCCGCGGAAGCCGGCCGACAGCGATGCCCCATGTTTTGAGAAATTGACGGTGAGACCGGGCGCGATGCGCACCCGCCTGAAAAATCTCACTTAACCCATCGATCACCCCCGGCTGGAAAAGACACGCTTGCGTTCATGGTAACACCTGAATCGGCAAGCTCAAGACGCCGGGTTTTGTCATCAAATCAAATTCCAAATTTACTCCGGAACATTACGCGTCACCGATCTATCAACCTCTTTGCAACGGGCGGTTTTGTTAGGTTGGTATCCCGGTTGAGGCCGGTTAATATCAAGGCGCCTGATAAAAAGGGAGAGTGCTGAAACATTGAAATGTCTCAGCAGGGGACACATTGGGGCGACGCAATTTTTAGGGAGTTCACTTATGGGGCTGATTGGGTGGATATTCTGGCTGATCGAAATTATCCTCATCCTCTACTGCCTGATTGATGTTATTTCCAAAAGTAAATCCACCGGGTGGAAGGTTCTCTGGGTGATCGTCATCTTTATTTTCCCGATTATTGGATCCATCCTGTACATACTCATTGGTAAAAATACCTGACCACGCGGTGCAACGGGGTAATGGCCGACATGCCGCCTGCCGGGCGCTACAATGACCATGGCGGCCGATGATTGAGCCCGGTCCCCCGGCATGGTCCGGACCACCGGTGAAGCAGGCGGTCTTGCCCGGTAGCAGTCGCCGGATATCCGCCAAAGCGGGGTATCGCCATGCATCTGATATTTCTACTCCCCATGATGTTGATCGGCCTGATCGGGTTGCTGATTCAAATCGCCTGCCTGATCAGCGTCGCTGTGAAGCCCAAAGATGCGGGATGGAAAGTGGTGTGGGCGCTGATCATCATATTTTTCCCATTTCTTGGATGCCTGATTTACATTCTGGTCGGACGGAAAATTTAATACTCGCATGGTATTGACCGGTGATGCGAGCGGCTCGCTGTAATGCGGGACTCTATACGGACGGGGCGATCGCTGTATCCTCAGCCGTTTTGCCGGAAAGCATTCCCGCATCAAATAATCCGCTCAGGTACCATCCGTCACGGCGCGACTCGACGATGCAAATCAGGCCGTTGGTCAGGGGAAATCGGCGCGGTGCACCCTCTGGCAGCCCCAGGATGTGCCAGATGACATGTTTCATCACGCCACCATGCGAAACCGCCAAAATATCCCCGCCGGGATGCCGCTGTGCAATCGCATCAAGAATCTTCGAAACCCTCTGCCAGAGCTGTTGATCGGACTCGACCCCGGGTACGCCGGTCCAGTCCGCCAGATCGCCATTTTCAACGATCCGATTGCCGTCGGCGGCGCGGATACTGCGCACCTGCTCCCAGGTTTTTCCCTCAAACTCGCCCAGATGACGCTCTCGCAACTCGGGCGTGCAGGAAACGGTGAGTCCGAGCTTGTCGCCGATGATCTCGGCTGTCTGGGCGGCACGGGGAAGATCGCTGGAGTACAGGGCGGCAAACGGGCTTTGCTGCCGCGTATCAAAAAGCCAATCGGCCAACAATTTTGCCTGGGCGCGGCCCATGGCGTTGAGTTCGGTGGGGGTGTGCCCCTGAATTCTCCGCTGGGCATTCCAGTCGGTCTGGCCGTGGCGCACCATCCAGATGCGTGTTACTGGTGGGGTGGTCATGTCCGCTGTGCTCCTGTTGAGGAATGATTCCGAATTCGGACCCGTCGCGAAAAAAGAGGATGCTTTTTGCCGCGGTTCCGTTGTCAAGCCCGCTCTTATATGATTTTTTCCTGCCGCAGCCAGGCGATGAAACGCTCCAAGCCTTCCCGTACCTGCACCTTGGGCTCATAACCGAGCTGCTGCCGGGCGCGGGTGATGTCAGCATAGGTGATTTTCGGTTCGGAAAGGGGTGCCGGGACGGCATGGATCCGGGCGGTTTTGCCCAGGATCTGTTCCAGCGTGCGGACAAATTCCGTGTTCTCCACCGGATTGCCGCACCCCAGATTGAAGATGCGATAACCGTCGGGGGTGTCGAGCGCCCTGAGGAAACCGTCGAGGATGTCATCGATGTAGGTCCAGTCGCGTTTGAGTCTGCCGCCATCAAAAAGGGTAAGCTCGCGCCCCGCGAGAATGTCCGTCGTCCACTGCCAGGGCATCATATCCGGGCGGCCGTGGGGGCCGTATACATTGAAAAATCTCAGTACCGTTACGGGCATTGAAAAAACATGAGCATAGGAATGACTGAATATCTCCATGGCCCGCTTGCTGGCCGGGTAGGCGGCCAGCGGACGATCCGCGGCAGCCGATTCAGAAAATGGTACCGGTGTTGAGCTGCCGTAGACGGATCCCGTAGACGCCAGCAGCAGATGAACGGGCCCCTGCGATCGGGCGGCCTCAAAGAGATTCACCGATCCGTGCACATTGACGGTGGAATAGAGTGCCGGATTTTTCACGCTGTAGCGAACCGACGCCATGGCCCCGATATGGGCAAGCGCGTCAAAGCGATGGGTGTCAAAGAGCTTCCGCACGGCGGTGGCATCGCAGAAATCAACCTGTGCAAAGGTAAAGCCGGGCAGCAATTGAATATCCGCCAGATTACGTTTTTTCAGGTTGGTATCGTAATAGTCGTTAAGATTGTCGATGCCGACCACTTCATCCCCTCGCTGGAGAAGTTTCAGGGCAAGTCGTGATCCGATGAACCCGGCTGCTCCGGTGACTAATATTTTTGCCATGTCGTAACGATCCTTTTTCTGCCAACAACCTCTCGGGGGTATTCAGGCGGTCAGACGATCTGTTCGCCCGCCTGACGCAGAATCTCGAGGCTGGCGGAGCATCCGATCCGATCCGCACCGGCTCCCATCATGGCCATCGCATCTTTGGCCGTGCGAATACCGCCCGACGCCTTGACCTTCAGGGGACCTGCATGTTTTTTCAACAGGCGAACCGCTTCAACCGTGGCTCCCCCGGCGGGATGAAACCCCGTGCTGGTTTTTACAAAATCCGCACCGCCGCTGATCGCCGCTTCGCACCCAAGGGCAATCTGGTGTTCATTGAGAACAGCCGTCTCCAATATCACTTTAACAACGGTTTTATTCCAGACACTGCGGGCGGCGCGTACCACCTCCATCACCTCTTCGCGGGCGGCGGGCAGGTCGCCTGCCAGCAGCAGCGGAATAAACATCACCATGTCGATTTCATTGCAGCCATCCTTGACGCAGCTTGAAGCCTCGACGGCTTTAATCGTGAGCCGTCCGGCGCCGAGTGGAAAACCGACGCAGCCGGCGACGGCAGGCAGTTCTTCCAGCGGTCGGCCGCGAGTTGCGGCGAGTTCCGCAGCCGTCTCCGACGCCAGATGCGCCCAACGGGGATTGACGCAGACTGCGGCAAAACGATGTTCAAATGCCTCGCTTACCAGACGGCGGATGTCAGCGGCGCCCGCTTCAGCCTTGAGCAGCGTGTGGTCAATTCGCCGCGCGATCTCGCTTCGGAGCGATGAATGATTTTCAGTATGGCTATCCGGGTGACTGATGGCTCCTCCTTGATCGAGGGACAAATTCCAATTGCACAAGGTTATAAACGATGCTCGCGGGAATTTCCTGCATATCCGCCCGATAATTTCCGCCTGCATTGAAATCTTTCATCCGCATGGGACAGATAATTCCAAAACCGGCAAATTCTTCTCAAGTTGCAGATGCAACTTGCCGGGCATCGACTATAATTTGGTTGTGACGGCTCGATGGTCTGTGTGTTCTGATAGGCCGGGAGGTTTTTACAATGGGACGACCGATTGAAAACGCCCAGGGAGTGGATATCTCCAGCGCATTGGCCGGATGGGATTACCAGCCGGGTGAAGTCAATGTGCGGCTTATCCGTGGAAATGACGGCCGACGGAAAATTCAGCTTCGCCTTGACCTCGGGTTGCTGCAGATGGAAACCACCGGCCGACCGGACGGTAAACGGCCTCACAACTGTGCCAGTGAGCTCGAGTACCAATTACGCCGCAAGCGGGCATTCGAACGCAAACATGAATCCGCCGCTCCGTTTTTGATTTCGCATGCCGATGTCCGGGCGTTGCGGGAAGAGTCCGGCATGTATTACCACCGCTACGTTTCGTTTTTCGTGCTTGGGGATTATAAGGCGGTCATCCGGGACACACAGCATAATCTGGATATTTTTGATCTCTGCCGGACCGCGGCGCGAAATCTCAGCGACCGGAGCACCCTTGAGCATTACCGCCCGCACGTATTGATGATGCAGGGACGGGCGCGGGCCTGCGCCGCACTCAAGCATCATTATCTGGGGTCCGCATTGGGATATCTGCGGGGAGCGCTCAAGCAGATCGAACATTGCCTCTCGCAGGATCCCCGCCATCCGATTGATATTAAGTATTCCGCGGAGGCCCGCGTCCTGATGCATCTGATTCAGGATATCAAGCGTCAACTGCCGACGGATCCCCGCGAAGAGTTGCAGCAACTTCTTACCAAGGCCGTGCAGACCGAAAATTTTGAAGAAGCCGCCGCTCTGCGCGATCAAATCATGGCTATGGAGACGATGTGCAGTGTGGATCGACCGGCATCGCCGGGCAAGCACGGTCGGCGGCACCGCGCCGCGCCGCCGGGCG
>JAJZNY010000271.1 GCA_021852245.1 Planctomycetota bacterium
AACATTCATCATAACGAATAATATGTGAATTCGGGTCTTTTTTGGTCAAAAGTCATAAAAATCACCCAAATTATGTGTTTTTATTTCTTAGCGAATTATATTTTCGCGTATCGAGTAATTTACGCCTCGCCTCGGCCGATATTTTGATTGCAGGCTCATGGCAAGATGTCATACGCCTTTTTTTCGCGCAGCACACATAAGATTTCGCCACTCAGTGCACCCGCTCCATCGCACCGTGCGTATGCGTTTTGCTGCCCCGCTGTGATCTTATTTTCACCGCTGGGGACGCAGAGGTTGAAACGATTGGGGCCGTCAGCCGATGGCCGGTATCCGCGCCGCTCCGGTAACGTAAACTTCCTGCCGTGCCGATCCATCGATCTGCCCCGGAAAATCCAATCGACAGATCTGAATCTACCCGACGCAAAAATCCCCGCCAGATGCGTTTCGTCGGACGTTTACGTCGAAATAATTATAACCTCCGCTGGGGGCGTGAACTTCACGCGCGGGTGTATCCGATAGGAGCTGATTTTGCTGTTCGAGGCAATGATCAGGAACGTGCCCATCCGCTTGACGAAGTTGTCCGGGAAGGACAAGGAACTGTGCGCTCGCGCACCACTCTTCCCCACCGAAGGGGAATTCACAAAGCCGTAGAGATTGATTACGTCCCGATACCCGATCGGATCACGGGCGGGCCGACCGCGTCGGCAGACAGGTGAAAGTCGAGAGTGGACAGGTGCGCAAGCATGGAACCTCGCTGTGCGGGCCGGAATTTGTGTTTCGCCACCGCAATGGCCGCAGGGATTTTTATCCTTGACTTCGGCGATTAATATTTCAGCCAACGCGACCCTAACCCCGCCTCAATGGGCGACTGATTTGATGGACGATACCCAGTTGGACCACCGGGCCACGGCAAGGTGCCGGATTCCAACCGCCACAACCAGGCTTCAGTTATCGGCCGTTGACGAAAATTAGCGGTCCCGCGAAACGGAGTTAAAATACTATCCAGATAAGGAGGCGGAAAAGTAAACATGATTAAACGATGCCGGGTGCAGAACTTCAAGAGTATTGTGGATGTTGAAGTCCGACTTTCACCGGTGACGGTGCTGGCCGGTCTCTCCGGCTCGGGAAAATCGAGCTTTTTGGAATCGTTTGATCTGCTGCGTTATCTCATCACCGGTGAGCCGGCGCCATGGTTTAACGGCGTGACACCGAATGCGACTCTATTGAGGCCGGGAGGTGGCACCGCCAATGAGGCGTTCAGAAGCCGATTTGATCTGAGTTTTGATGCTCCGGGGGCGAATCGTCAACTCACCTACAATCTCGAAGTGGGATTTCATCATAATGCGGTTGAAGCGGTTGCTGAACTGTTGAAATTGTCGGGAGACGCCAAGCCCATCTTCGCGTGGCGCGATGGGAAGTGGTCGCACCAGCCGAAACTCGACGGCGTGAACCCGCAAAATCACCCATCCAAACTGCGTTGGCTCACCACGCTTGAAGATGCCAATATCGCCTACCTGACGCTCGGACGTGGCGTGTCGTTCTATGAATTTCCACCCGCAGTATTAACCCAAACCCGAAGCCAACGAGGGGACAATGCCCTGATGCGCGATGGTTCCAATGCGGGGGAGGTCCTCAGGGGGATCATGGAAAATTTGAATACGCTCCCGCGCTGGCGCTGCATCGAAGGAGCCTTTACCGAATGGTTTCCTCGAATTGAATCAATAGCACGCGATCCGCACCGCAATAATGAACTGGCGGTTCTTGTCTGTTTCAATGAATCCACCGCCCATCTTTCACTGAGTCAGCAATCGGTCGGATTCAGGCGCATATTGGCACATCTCCTAGCCATCTATCAGGCCACCACGCCGCCGATGGTGATATTTGACGAACCGGATAATGGTATTTCCGCAGATTTACTTCCCATGCTGGCCGAGCACATGCTGGCGGCCGCGAAGGAACTGGGCACACAGTTTTTAATTACCACACATAACCCGGAGTTGGTACGCTGTTTTCCCGCTGAGTCGATTCGCCGGGTGCAGATGACCGCCAAAGGGACGCGGATTCTGCCGATTACCGATGGAGATATGCCTGATCTGATGGCGGAACTCGGGGGAGGCTCTTTCGAAGTTTCCGAATCGGACGCCCATGTTCAACCATCCAATGGTTCATGAAACAGAGCGACGCCGGAAATAGCCCCGGTCGCCGGTCGGACACTGCCACGCCGCCGCTCACAAACACGCTCCACCGATCCATTTGCGACGTCGAGGAATAGGACGTGACTGCAACACCCAATAGCAAAAACCCATTTTTCCACTTTCGCAAAGAAATATGGGAAGTGTAGGCTACTGTAGAACTGCGGTTTGCAACAGTAACATCATCCCTGGAAGGTGCAGAATTAAGCGCCAAAATCTTATTGCAACGGACAGCATACGCCTTTATGCTAAGATCAGCGTGGAGTGCCACGTTGGGGCCTGAGGCAAAGTGAGCGGCGGGTAAAAAACTGGCGTACGTTGCGCCTCAAAATGGAGTGCAGGGGATTCTGGTACATGCACATGACGCTCATTCCACAAATTGGTTACCTGATCTGCATGCTCGGGCTTACCGTTTTCGGCCTGCACCGATATTGGCAGGTGTTTCTGTTTTATCGCAGCCAGCCGCACAAAGCTCCGCCGCCGAACCAATTTAAATATCTGCCCCGTGTCACCGTTCAGTTGCCGATGTACAACGAACGCTATGTTGCCGAGCGAGTTATCCGGGCCGCCTGCGAGATCGACTATCCGCGTGAGTTGCTTGAAATTCAGGTTTTGGACGATTCCACCGATGAATCCGCTGCGATCTGCCGGATGGTCTGCGAATCGCTGGCAGCCGAAGGGAACCCGGTTGTTTATATCCATCGAACAGATCGGACAGGTTTCAAGGCGGGCGCATTGGAACATGGCTTGGCAAAGGCCAAAGGGCAATTCATCGCGATATTTGATGCTGATTTCATTCCGCAAAAGGATGTGCTTCGAAACGTCATCCATCATTTCACCGATCCGGATGTGGGGTGTGTGCAGACGCGATGGGGCCATTTGAACCGGGGTCATTCCCTCCTGACCCGCTGCCAGGCAGTATTTTTGGACGGGCATTTCGTCATTGAACATTCGGCGCGGAATCGCACGGGTCGATTTATGAACTTTAACGGCACCGGCGGGGTGTGGCGGAAATCAGCTATCCAGGATGTCGGCGGTTGGCAACATGATACCCTCACGGAAGATATGGATTTGTCGTACCGTGCTCAGGCAGCCGGATGGAAGATGGTGTTCCTGCCGGATATCGTCTCGCCAGCGGAACTCCCTCCGGAAATCGTGTCGTTTAAACAGCAACAGCATCGCTGGACCAAGGGAAGTGTGCAGACCGCACGAAAGATATTGCCGGGCATGCTCCGAAGTAATCTGCCCATCCGCGTGAAAGTGGAATCGGTATTCCACCTTGCCTCGGGTATTGTCTATCCTCTGGCGGTTTTGCTCTCGATCCTCATCTTCCCGGCGTTTCTGCTCACGAGTCAAAATCTGCTGGATATACATTCGGCGGTGGGTGAATGGGCGTTGATGGGATTATTTGGACTGCTCACGTTTTCCGCTGGAACGTTCTACGTGGTTGCCCAGCGCGAATTGGGGGAAAATCTTCTTGTCAGCCTTCTGATGGTGCCGTTGCTGATGGCGATTGGCATGGGGATCAGCCTGGCCAACGCCGTGGCAGTGCTGGAGGGCCTTCTGGGACATCAAAGCGAATTCATCCGCACGCCCAAGTATGGCGTGAGTGGAACAGAATCGGGTAAAACATGGAAGAAGCGGGCACCCGCATTCAGGCATCGCACCACTTGGTTGCCTTTTGCCGAATTGGGGTTGGGCTTTTATCTACTCGGTTGTATTGCGGCGGCCATCTTTCTGAATCGAGATGTAAGCTGTGTGCCATTCATGTTTATCTTCATGGCAGGGTATCTTTACGTTGGCGGCAGCTCGGTCCATGCCTGGTGGCTCTCGCGGCGACGGAACCCGGACAGCGCCGAGGTGCGCAGAACCACCTTGGCTCCGGTCTGACTGAAAAATACGCTTTGCGGGCGAAGTTCCCCCCGTTGGCGGCGAACTCGAACGGTTCATCCGTCGTATTTATCTTGTAGTCTGGTAATTATGTGTGAAGGATATGCGGCTTTTATACTCGAGAAAAGGACTGACATAAGAATGGAAACACCCAAAAATTCACCTATGTTCATTGCCATTGCTGCCGCCATTGTCGTTGGACTGGTTGTATGGTTATCACCGAAGTCGGGCGCCGCACCGAAAAAATTCCCCCCCTCGACTGTTTTTGTACACATGGACGGGGCCAACGCCTTTGTTGAATCCGTTGTCGCCGTCAAACCCGGTCAGCCGGTGGTTTTTGTGAATGAAGATACCGGCATGCACATGATCGACAGCTACAATCCGCTCAACGGTAAACCGACGCCCTATATGAAGGGGATCGTACAGGGCACCCCGGGGCCCCACGGCAAAATTGATTATTATGAAGTGAAATTCAAACAACCCGGATTTTATTATTATTATTGTCCCGTCCACGCCATTTTGGCCAAGATATATCACGGTTCCGTGCAACCGGCGCACCGGCCGGGCGTCCATGGCTTTCCCGGCGCGATGGCGGGGCTTATCGTCGTCACCACGGACAAGGCTCTGCTTAAAGAAAACCCTCCTACCAGCCATCAGCGGATATTGTCGGATTATTTCGGCGGTTAATCAGATACGTTCTGCTTGATTCCATCGCGGACGTTTCCTGAAGACGGCATGGAAAAGAGCTCAGAAGTCCTTGAGCGGCTCATCACCAACTGCGCAACCACCCCATGGGCGGCATTTGCAATATGGGGTGAGTATCGGCGGCACCCGCGAGTTTCCACGGACACGCCAGCCAGCGAAAAAATGCCTCTCAACGCCGCTTGAAAATTATCATTGGGATCGCCCATGGGCTTCCGGCCTTATTCGACCGCGACGCCCTGCACACGGATGAGATCAGTTTTCACCCTTTTCGCGAGCCAACCGCTCGAGAGCCGCAATCGGATCTTCTTCGGGATCAGGCTCCACGGTTACAGCTGATTCACGATCCACATCCACGGTATGCTGTTGCGACACAGGTGGTTTTGACGGGCTTACCGGTTCAACCGCCTGATCGCCGAGAATCGTCCGCACCGGTTTGATCTGCGTCGGCTCGCCGTCGATTAATACCGTAAAACTGACCGGCCCGACGCGGATCAGATCTCCCGGCAGCAATGGCTGGGCGGTCGTGACACGCTGATTGTTGCAGTAGGTGCCGTTGGAACTCTCCAAGTCCACCACAACTGGATTGTTATCCTGCACTTCAATCAGGCAATGCTTGCGCGAAACCGTCGGCAGAGGAACCTGCAAATCGCAATCCTCGCCACGGCCGATCGTCGTCACGCGTTTATGCAGCATGAATTCCCGTCTCTGTCCGTCCTCTTTGAAAATTACGAGAGTAATTTCCATCAGGGGTACCTCCGAACTGAACAAACAAGGCCAACAAAAGCACTCGCTATCCCCTCTATGGTATATGATACTATAGTTTACGGAAAGTTTTCGATGCCGACAAATTCCATCCCGCTGCCCACTGCTCCGCCGATGCCTGACTACAAGGCTATGCCGGGAATATTGTGCGGCCGGGGAGGCTCGGTTCAGGCCTTGTATATCCACATCCCATTCTGCACCTCCAAGTGCGATTACTGCGATTTTTATTCACTTGCTGGCCATGCCGATCAATATGGCCGCTATCTGGACGCGTTGGAGCGGCAGATGCGGCTGGAAACCGAATTTTTTGGCCCGATTGCCCCCGAAACCGTGTTTATCGGCGGTGGGACGCCGACGCTGCTCCCCCCTGATGATCTTCAGCGCCTGATGGGCGCGATTCATGAATTTTGCCCGCAAACCCGATGGACGGAATTTACGGTGGAATCCAATCCCAATACGTTTGACACCGCCCGGGCGGCGGTGCTAGCGGATGCCGGTGTTAATCGCATCAGCTTCGGGGCCCAGAGCTTCCAACCGGGGGAACTGACCTCGCTTCAACGAGATCATGATCCGCAAAGCGTGGGCCGAGCCATGCAAATAGCCCGGACGGCAGGAATCAACAACCTCAATATCGACCTGATCTACGCCATTCCCGGCCAGACGCTCCGTTCGCTTGATGAAAATCTGGATGCGGCACTCGCGCTGGCGCCGGAGCATCTGTCCTGTTACGGCCTGATGTATGAACCCAATACGCCGATGACCGCCCGCCTGCGACGCGGTCAGATTGATCCTGTCGGTGAAGAGCTGGAACTGCAGATGATGGAGTTGGTATCCCGCCGCCTCCGGAGTGCCGGCTTCGACCGGTACGAAATTTCAAACTGGGCAAAACCGGGTAGAGCATGCAGACATAATCTGCATTACTGGAATGCTGCCGATCATCTCGCGTGGGGTGTGAGCGCATCGGGTCACCACAGCGGGATACGGTGGAAATATGTCAGCAGTCTGCATCGCTACTGCGACGCGCTGGAGTCCGGCCGGTTACCGATGGTGGAACTGGAACTACTTTCACCTGCGCGCCGTCAAGCGGAGGCGGCCGTGCTGCAATTGCGTCTGGCTGGTGGTATCGACCCGCGGGCATTTGAGGGTCGTCCCGGCGACGCGAGGGCCGAAAAGCTCTCCGAGGTGATACAGAAATATCAGATATGCGGCCTGCTGACGTGGCGACCGGACGGGGCCATCGCACTCACTGACGCGGGAGTTGCGGTTTCGGATACAATTTTCGGCGATGTGTTTGCGGCGCTGGACGGGGATTGACAGCGGGAAATACCATAAAGAACCCCGGCGGCGTTTGAACGTATGGTAGTAACGTGCCCACCGCCGGTTACCCGGCCTGCGTGGATCAATATATCAATCGGGGTTTTGAGGATCGCGATGAAAAAGGCAAGCCTTTTTACTATATTTCTGATTGTTTTTGTCGATCTTGTCGGCTTCGGCATCGTGCTGCCCAATCTTCAGCTTTACGGTCAGCAATATGGAATTAACAATTATTTCTACCTCACGCTCATCGGCGTCACCTATTCTCTCTTCCAGTTCCTCTTTGCCCCGATCCTGGGCCGCTGGTCCGATCATATCGGCCGCCGACCGGTGCTGATCGTCAGCCAGATCGGTACCATCATCGGCTATCTGATGCTCTTTGCGAGTATCTTCTTCCGCTCCTCTCCGCTGGGGATCGTGCTGATATTTGTCTCACGGATGGTGGACGGAATTACGGGCGGCAATCTCTCCACCGCCAGTGCCTACATCGCCGACATCACCACGCCCGAAAATCGCGCCAAAGGATTCGGCGTCATCGGGGCGGCGTTTGGCCTCGGATTCATGTTCGGCCCGCTGATTGGCGGAACAGTGAGCAAATTTCTCGGTCTGCAATATGTGCCGCTGGTGGCTGCGGTTTTCAGCCTCGCCGCACTGACCATGACAATCACACGGTTGGCGGAAAGTCGCAACTTGGCCACGGATAACGCCGCCGCTCAGCGCCGCTTCAGCGTTCGCGGGTTGGAACACGCGCTCAAACGCCCGGTGGTCGGGATGTTGATCATGCTCTTTTTTGTCAATGGATTTGCCTTTGCGGGGATGGAACAGACGCTGAGCCTGCTGATTCAGCATCGCCTTTATCCTCTCACGCCGACGAAAGCGATCTCTCCCGGCGATCCATCTACCCCGCTCGCCGCCGGCGCCAAACCCACCTTGCCCACGAAACCTATGGCGCCCGCGACATCGGCGGCAAACATCCATCTGGAGGCATTCCGTAAGAAGCAGGACAGCGATGCCAGCGCGGCGTCCGGATTTCTGTTCGGAGCCATCGGTATCGTGATCGTCATCGTACAGGGAGGATTGATCAAACGCCTCACCCATCGATTCGGCGAATGGAAGCTTGCCATCGCTGGGCCGCTGTTTATCACGGCAGGGCTGCTGCTGATTGGTCTTCCCATTCACTGGGCGTGGGCGTGGACCGGGTTTTTATCCGGTGGAATATGTCTGGCCATCGGCGGCGGCCTCTATAATCCCAGCATCCAGAGCCTGATTTCCCGGCACTGCAGCGCTGACGAACAGGGGGAGATTCTGGGGGCCAATCAGGGAATGGCAAGTTTGGCCCGTGCCACGGGCCCCATTCTCGCCGGGCTGTTATTTGAATATCTCTTCCCCGCCTCGGTGTACTATGTCTCCGCTTCGCTCTGCTTCATCGTGGCGCTGCTGGTCATGTCAAAGCGGCGGGCATTTGCTCTCCCGGTGCCGGAAGCCGAGCCTGCGGCACCTTAAGCCGCTCCCCCACCCACATGGAGCACCCGAATCCGCAGAACCAGCCGATGGTGCCGCCGAAGATGATGTCGGAGTAAAAGTGAGCCTGCATCACCACGCGGGAAAAACTTGTCAACCACGCAATCGTTAAAAACAGCCATCGGCCGCGCGGCGAAAGATAGGTCAGCGCCGCCGCCATGGCAAACGCCACGCATGCATGGCCGCTGGGAAAACTCAAATCATGCTGCGTGTGCAGGCCTCGAAACCATTGCCACACGTTATGCCCATCATTTAGATGACCACTCGGCAGGCGACCGATGGGCCGCACCCGACCGCAGATGCTTTTGAAAAATTCCGAAACGGCACCGGCACCCAGTATGCTGCCCAGAAATACGCCAGCGGCCCGCAGGCGGTACGGACTGTAAATCGCCACCACGACACAGATGAAGATCACTTCCGCCGGCACCCCCACATCACGCAACGCCCGCCACGTGGTTTCGGTATGATGATAAAACTGTGAGTGAAACGGCGGCGTTACAACCCGCCACCAAGGAGCGTGCGGGTGAGTGGCCGGATTGAGTTTGATGGCATTCCAGTTGTACGGTTGCTGATCTCCCATGAACCAGCGCGTTGCGAGCCAGAGAGTCCGATCCAACGCCGCGTTGTTCCAGAGCAGCAACGTCTCCGCGACGGCCACCATGGTGAGGATGATGATATTTTTCCGCCAGACGCCCGTTTCCGGCGGGTGCGGGCTTTTTATCGCGACTTTTGAAGTATCTGCCTGTGCCAAAATTCCACCGCCTTTTTCTCAAGCTTCCTTGCCCGCGTCAATCCGCTGTTCTATAGAATCGTTGCCAAATTTGCAAATAAAAAAGGGCAGCCTCGCGGGGCTGCCCCAAAAAATCGGCATTGCAATATTGAAAATTATCCATTGACGGCCGACTGCGCTTCGGCCGACGGCGACTCGGCCGTCGGTGCAGCGGCAGGAATTTCGGCATCGGCTGCCGGTTTTTCCGCCGCAGGGCTTTCGCGGCGGGGACGACCGCGTGGACGTTCGGTACGAGCTTCCGTGCGTCCCTCCGGCCGCCCTTCCTTGGCGCGATCGATATCCTCTTTGGCTACTCGGCCGGATTTGCCTTCGAGAACCGCGTCGGCAATTTCCTTCAGCACCAGATCGATCGCTCGCA
>JAJZNY010000009.1 GCA_021852245.1 Planctomycetota bacterium
TGTTGCGTCGGCCATCGAGTTCCTCTTCTTCTCATGCGATTATACCGCATCTTGAACCGATTTCTTCGGGCAGGGGTGTGTTATCATTCATCGGCATCGGATATCAAGGTGCGATAACTTTTCCGGCCAACTCGGGAATTGCGAATGTCGCCAACCGCTTTGGCTTGTTGCGGAACATCCAAATATGCCGCAAAGAAATTATTTCAACCCGATTATGATCCGCCTGGAGAATTGCCTCGCGCGCCGTTATGCGGCCACCACCGGCGCCCGTCGTTTGATTCCGCCCGCCCCGGCGCGTTATGATTCCACTAAGAATTCCATTTTGAGGCCGATGTATGGTCGCGATAAATAAAATTCTATTGCCCGAATGCACCGGTGAAGGGTGCGGTGGCGATACCGGCACTTGCACGGACAGCCGTGTCCACCTCCGCAATGCACAAGACCGAGTACCGGCAACCCGCAACCATCGCCAGACGCAGCCGCTGGTGAGTAATCTGTATCAGGGGATGACGCTGGATGCGGCGACGGGTCTATATGATGACCGCGTCCGCAATTATTCGCCGAGCCTCGGCCGATGGATGGAGCAGGACCCGGCCCAATACATCAACGGGGCCAACACTTATCAATTCGTTGAAAGCTCGCCGGTGGGGAATGTGGATGCGGAGGGGCGTGCAGCAGTTCCGACGACGGTGGGCGCGATGCAACGGGCCTTTATACGCGGGCGTGGAAACTGGTCAGGCACGACCCTCTCGACCCCTGCGAAGGCGGGCTTCGGCGACACAGCCCATCTCGAGGCGCAGTTCAACGTTAACAGGAAAGTCTTCGCCAACACCAAGTGCGTGCCCTGTGAAGAAATCAAATTCGTGCAGTTCTACACCGATAGTTACATTTTTCTGCTTTGGACGCGGCAGGGCGGCGCCTGGCAACTCGATTTAGATCATTCGAAATCGCCCCCTTTTTATGCGTTCCAGGTTGCGTGGGTAGCCGGCGAACGGCCGACGGAGGCGACCATGCAGGACAATCCCGGGATATGGCAAGAGAACGAAAGTTTTTTCTTCGAGGAGGATTTCATGACGTGGGCGGTCTGCGTGAAGGGAAAAGAGGCTGGCCGCAGTTACGGCGTCCTCCATTGGGGAATCCTGGTACACCAATGGAAGACGACGACTATCTGGATGGTGGGCGCTGCCCCATGGCGATCCACGGTTACTTCGGGAACTGCGGCAAACCTTCGCATCCCCTAATTGCAATACGGATCGGCTGGCCATACGGAGCCTGAACATGGTGCGATTCACAATATTGTTTGCGCGGGTAACATTTGGCTTGGTGGTTTGTTTTTGGATAGCCATCGCCGCTTTTCGGGTCGAGGCGGCCCGGTCCACGGGCGGTGGAATACCGGATGGCCTCGGCATCTGGGAGGCGTTTGGGCCATTGCTGCTCGTGGCGGTGGGTGGTACCTTGGCTTGTGTTTTAGCGGGGTTCGCCTCGCGCAAGGACGCGGAAATGGTGACAAAATTGGCGCCCGCGTTTCGTTGGTTCGCGGCGGCCCTTATTGCGTTGGTTGTCGGCTATTTTATTTCCGGATTGCCGGTTTTTTCATTGAGGCTGTAACACCGTGTGGAGCCACCGCGACCCGCAACCATCGAAGCGCCCCGAGCCTCGGCCGGTGGATGGGGCAGTACCCGGCCCAGTACATTAACGGGGCGAATACGTATCAATTTGTCAATTCCTCGCCGGTGGGGGCGGCGGACAAAACCGGATTAGTGGACAACGGCACGTGGAATAGCTGCTGCCCAGAGGTGTTTTTGTTGCTCAAGAGGCTTGCTGGGATCGTCGGCCCCACCGAGGTATCCCTCTCGAAGACGATGGTGTCGCTCGCGGAGGTCATCGGGCAGCTACGGCTTGCGGCCGGCGCTTTCGCCACCTCAAACGCCAGCAACGCGAACCAATCCTTGGTCGGACTGCTTTTTGGTAACGTTGCGACGGTCGCATTGGCGGGATCTGTTGCAGCCAGGGCCGTTGAGGTTAAGGCCGTCACTGGGCTCATAACAAATAGTCGGCTAGTCGAAACCGGGACCCAAGGATTCGTTGCTCTTTCGTCCAGCGCAAAAGCCGCCCTGCAGGTGGCCGACGCGGCGGCCGTCTACGGCGCCATTGTGGCGTGGGGGGCAAGCGAATTCATTAACGTCGCCGATATCGAGCAGACCGCACAAATTGCCAATCAGCTCGGCAACGCCGTACCCAAAGTCGAGGCCTTGCCGGGCGCTGCTGAATCGCGATTCCGTAACGTTGACAATTTCGCCGGCGTGATCGGCGCTATCTAAAAATGTGGAAACCAGCGAGGGTCAATGTTTCAAATGGCGATGAGCAGCCGTGGAGGAATAATTTGAGCCGCAGTGCCAGGTCAATACTGAAGTGGTTAATAGTGCTCATTTTCGTGGCGTCAGCGGTCGCGTTAGATATCTATTCCTGGGGGGGCAGGCCAAGGGAGGTAAAAATATCAAAGCCAGAAAGGCGCCAGTTTTCGCAGTACAAAATGGCGCTGCGCATGGCCTATAACTTAGTTTCTCACACGGGAGGGCCGCCGCTGCACGCACAGGGTGGGCACGCAGCAATAGCATATTGGCAAGCCGCGTGCTTGCTGGACGCGGCGGCCCGGCAATTGCATTCCGGCTACGCCTCCGAACTGGAATCACTCGCCCGTACGTTTTTGCACACTGCGGTCACGCGTTTACCCACGCGGCCAACTCCCATCCGCCAGAGTTTTCAGCGATTGATTAAGTTCAGGCCCAATTGGTTCCCGGCGCCGAAAGCCGGCAACAGAAAGAAAGGCCGTTCGTCAGTGGCCGTCGGCAGTGCCCACGCTACTAAGGAAGCTTCCACCGGTGTGGCCTCAACACACATGCGACTCCGCGATCAGTACCGTGCTTTCATCAAGCTAATGGCTGCCTCTTTGGTCGCTCGCGCCTCCGAGCTGGCGAAACTGGGCCAGCACGCACAGGCGGGGGTGCTCTTCTGGGAGGCCTACACTCTCGAACGCGTCAACTTTCACGAGGCCCCGGCCATGGGGATTAAGCCATCGGCGCGGAAGTCTAAACTGGGTGCACTGGAATCAGCGGAACAGCAGTTCAGGTCGGCGAAGGGAGGATTGGAAATCGACTTCGACAGACTGGTTAAATTCAGCCAGAGTTATGAACGGTGACACCTGCGCAGGGTTCGCAGAGGCTCCGGCATCTGGTTCGCTCGCGCCATTGAACCGTCTCCGCGCTTTCCGCGCCTCCGCGCGAGATACGGCTTCATGCCTGCGGCATGATGTAGTCCGCTTTTTTATCACGCTAAGCACACAAAGATTTTGGACTGAACCTACACGCTTCGTCGCACCGCCCCTGTGCATATTGTGGCCTTTGGCTGGTATTATTTTTACCGCAGGGGACGTAGGGGGGACGCAGAGGTTGAGATTATTGGAGCCTCAGGCCGGCGATGGAGCCCGATCCGATTTTTCGATCCCCCGTTGGTTTTTCATTAACTGCGACCATAACACGGCCTCAAAATGGAGTTCTCAGTGAAATCATAACGCGCCGGAATGGCGAGCGAATGCTCCCGCCTGATTGCATCCATCCACAGCATTTGGCGGTAGTCCATCCATCGATCCGATCCTTGAGGCCTAGCCGGTAGATCATGATCCGCCCGACGTGGGGGCCCGCGCCGGACGCCTAAACGAATGATTGGGCTACTCAAGAACCACATCTGCGACGTCCGCCTCAATCACATCGCCGCACTGCATCTCAATCGCCAATAGTACTCCCTTATCCGACTTGTCTTTCCGTACCTCATTTACGAAAACACCAGGCCCCCATGGTTGTTTTCTAGGGCACCTCAGAGACGTGAACCCTCGAGCTAATAATTTAACGGGCTTTTCTCCTCCGTTGCTCGCGTCAAAAATACCAAAAGTAAACTGCAATTCCGCGTTTTCCCAACCGACCCTAAGGTCAATTAAAACGGCATCATGTAACTCCTTGAGGGAGGTCATCTCTGGCCCCCGAACGGCAGATGCGCTGTCGGCGAAGTTCTTTGCAAGGGATTCCCATTAATATCAAGTCGCCCGCCGGATGGGTCATTTACGTGGGCCGCTGGCGGTTCTTCGCCGGGATGGACCAAAATCCGCTGTTGGCCGGTTACCGGGTCAACATACGCGCCCTTCCCGTTCATCGGGTCGGGCTCCTTAAGAATCAATCCTTTTTCTCGCGCAATCGCGTCTATCTCGGCTGGGGTTTTACCGGCGACTTCATTTGGATTTATGCCCGGTGGCTGCTCCGCCGCACTCGCCGGGCAGTATTCGGTAGCCGGCTCACCGGGTGTTTCGGGGACGCTCTCGTACCTCGCCAGCGCCGGATTACGGGCGAGCTCGCCCATCGACGGGTAGTCGGCCGAGGCCGTGCCCGCCGCCGGCGCGGGCTCACTCGCCTGAGCCTCGGCGGTTTCTGTGTCGGTTCCCGAACCGGCCTCGGTCGGCCCCTCGCCGGACCCACCGCCGCCGCTTTCGATCCCGAAGGGTCTGAAACCGGGGAGCTCGGGCTCAAAATCGGCCTCAGGGTTATCCGCCAGCCCCTCCGCATCCACATTCCCCACCGGATCGCTCCCCACGAACTGATATGTACTGGCCCCGTTATTGTATTGGGCCGGGTCCTGCTCCATCCACCGGCCGAGGCTCGGCGAATAATTGGGGACGCGGTCATCATATAGCTCCGTCACCGCGTCCAGCGTCACGCCCTTGTACGGATTATGCGCCAACGGCTGCGTCCGGCGGCGACCCGCCTCTGAGCCAAGCATTGAGTTTTCCTTGATGGCGACCATACGAACCCCAACGTTTCAGTTACTCCGAGGAAGTTAACGCGCGGGGCGGACGGAATCAATCGGCGCGCGAGACGCCCGCCCCCCATTTTCCTCAGCGTTCCCCAGCGTCCCCTGCGGCGATAATAACATCAAATCGTGGCCGCAAGGCGCACAGGGGCGGTGTGATAGGGTGGTTAAGTCCAATGCCGAAATCTTCGTGTGCTTCGCGTGAGAAAAAGCGAATTTGATCATGCATCCGTATGAAACGGAAGCGACTCTCATGCCGATGCTCCGCGGAGCGTGGAGCCGGGGGCACCGCGTGGCACTGGACGCCATGCGGCAGCGCCAATCGTGGCCGCCATATTGCAATCTGGGCATGAAAGATCCGATTGATCTTGCTAAAAATTGCCTCGCGCGGATTTCGCTGACCGGAGGACGTCTGGACTCAGTGGGGTTTCAGCGGGTAGTATAGGTAGCTTGGAGGCCGCGTAATCACCCATGGTGCCATTGCTGCTCAATCTGTTATCAAAGTTCACTTACTTTGCATTGGCGGGGTTGTTGATCATCGCGGGTTGCGGGGTACCGATTCCGGAAGATATGCCGCTGATTCTTTCGGGCTATCTGTGCAATTCGCACTGGGGCCCCTTCAACGGAGCGCGTGCCCATCTGGCGCCGAATATCTGGGTGATGTGCGTGGTGGGCCTGCTGGCGATGCTCATCGGTGACAGCATCCTGTATTTCATCGGTCGCTACGGAATTGATTCCAACAACATCATCGCCCGCCACGTGCGGAAGGTGCTCCACTCCAAGCGACGAATCTGGATCGAACAGCATTTCGCAAAATATGGGGATGTCACGCTTTTTATCGGGCGTTTCATGCCGGGCGTTCGGGCAGGCATTTTTGCGTTTTGCGGAATTGCAGGAATGTCCTACGTGAGATTCGTCATCATCGACGGGTTGGCCGGGCTCATCAGCGTACCGACCCTGATCTGGCTGGGGCATTGGCAGGCCCACCACCTGAATCAATTTTTGGCGAAAGTAGCTGAGTTTAAGCATTGGCTCTACGGGGCGGCCGCCATCGCGCTGGTCGTTGGCGGCGTCATTTACATCATTCATCGCAGGCGGGCGGCGAGAGGTGCAGTGGACGCAGCGGGCACGACCGGCGATGCCAAGCCGCACAACACGCTCGCCGGTGTCAAACCGGATGACGATCCCAAATGAAGTATGGGGTGATCATCGTCCGATAGAAAGGGTTGCAGTGTCGGTCGGGTGACCGGCGGAACATAAAGGATATCGACATGTGTGGAATCGTGGCCTATGTTGGAAAGAAAGACGCGCGGGCACTTCTGATCGAGGGGCTCAAGCGGCTTGAATACCGCGGATACGATTCCGCCGGATTGTGTCTCATCGAGGATGGGAAGCTTTTTGTGGCGCGGGCCGCCGGCCGCATCAGCGTGCTGGAGTCCGCCCTCGACGAGCAGAAAGTGCCCCCGAGCCATATCGGCATGGCCCACACCCGCTGGGCCACGCACGGACCCCCGACCGAATGCAACGCCCATCCGCATCTGGATAACAAGCGACGCATCGCCATTGTTCATAACGGCATCATCGAAAATTATTCCACCATTAAAACGTTCCTCTCTGAGCGCGGCTATGTTTTCAGCAGCGAAACCGATACCGAAGTGCTTGCCGTGCTCATCGGGCATTTCTATGAAAATAATCTCGTCAAGGCGGTACAGACGGCCCTGCGCGAAGTGCGCGGCACCTACGGTCTGGCGGTCATGTCGGCTGAGGAACCTGAAACGCTCGTGGTGGCACGTCGCGGATCGCCCCTGATCATCGGCGTGGGGGATGACGAATACGTGGTCGCCTCGGATGCGGCCGCGATTGTGGAACACACCACACAGGTCGTCTATCTCAATGACAATGAAATGGCGGTGATCACTCCGGATCAGTTCCGCACCACCACGACCGACGACACGCCGGTGACCAAAAAAGTCAGCGAGGTGGAATTTTCACTCCAGCAGATCGAACTCGGCGGGTACGATCATTTCATGCTCAAGGAAATATTTGAACAGCCGCAGGCGATTGAAGACTGCATGCGCGGCCGGCTGGATCGCCAGGAGGGGCGCGTGGTGCTTGGCGGGATCAATCAATACAGCCGCGATATTGTTCGCACCCGGCGGCTGATCATCACCGGCTGCGGGACGGCGTGGCACGCCGGGCTGGTGGGAGAATTCCTCTTTGAGGAACTCGCTAAAATCCCCACCGAGGTGGAATACGCCAGCGAATTTCGCTATCGCAATCCGATCATCGAAGATGGGACACTGGTGCTGGCGATCAGTCAGTCCGGAGAGACGGCCGACACGCTTGCCGCCCTGCGGGAAGCCAAGGATCGCGGGGCCCTGAGCCTCGGGATCGTGAATGTCGTCGGCTCCACGATCGCCCGGGAAACCGATGCGGGAATTTATCTGCACGTGGGGCCGGAGATCGGCGTCGCAAGCACGAAGGCTTTTACGGGGCAGATCGTGGTGGAAATTCTGCTGGCGCTGAGCATTGCGCGGCGGAAATACATGTCGCAGACGGTGCTGCAGGAATTTATTGACGCGCTGGAGCGGATACCGGATCAGATCCGTCAGGTGCTCCAGCAGAGCGACCTGATCCGCCAGGTGGCCCAGGAACATGCCCGGCGCGACAACTGGCTTTTCCTCGGACGCGGGTTTAATTTTCCCGTCGCGCTCGAAGGCGCCCTGAAGCTCAAGGAGATCAGCTACATCCATGCCGAAGGCCTGCCGGCGGCGGAAATGAAGCATGGCCCCATCGCCCTGATCAATCCCGGAATGCCCGCTGTATTCATCGCCACCCGCGGCAGCCAATATGAAAAACTTATTGGAAATATCCACGAAGTCCGGGCCCGCCACGGCAAGATCATCGCCGTCGCCAGTGAAGGGGATGAGCACATCCACAAGGTGGCGGATCACGTCTTTACCGTGCCCGACACCATCGAACCGCTTCAGCCGCTGCTGACCGTCGTGCCGCTGCAGCTTCTGGCCTATCATGCGGCGGTGAGCCGCGGGTGCAATGTGGATAAGCCGCGCAATCTGGCCAAGAGCGTCACGGTGGAGTAAATCTCGGGGCGCAGAAGTCCGCATCGGCTGCGGGTGGGGCAACCGGCTGGGCGCCGGTTCTCGCCCGCATTCCCGCAGGCGCTGGCAGATACGAACGCACCCGCAGGCATGCAAACACCCAGTCAAAAATCATTATCGCCCGGCCAGAACGCTAAAGCGCGGCGATGGAACAGATTGATAAATCGCTCGGCGATTTCTGGGTCGGCGTCGGCAGTCCCCTGCTGACCAACACCGCCGGCAGACCGATCCCCTCCGATGCCCAGCTCATGCTGGAATTCCTCACCAACGATATCGTCTACACCTGCGTCAACTGGAATGCCGCCGCCGTCGCCCGCGTCCCGTTTCGGCTCTATGCCGTCGACGATTCGCCACCCGGCGGCCGCTCGGTGGATGACAGCACCATCGCCCGCCTCAAGCATCACCCCGCATGGGGACATCGCGTGCGGCAATCCGGCCGCATCATTGAAATAACGGATCATCCCCTGCTGAATCTGCTTAATCGTGATAATGACGGGCTTAACGGCTACCAGCTTCGCTACATGACGGGCGTCTACATGGAGGTGTTCGGCGGTGCGTATTGGCTGCTGGAGGACGATTGGGCCGGGCGACCGGGGCAGATCAAAATTCTCCCCACCCAGCGCGTCATGCCGCTGCGTGATGATGATCTGGCGGTGGTGGGGTACAAATATTTCCCGGCGCTGACGGGCAACTGGATTTCGCTGGCAAAAGGCGATGTGCTCGACTTTCGCTTCCCTTCCCTGGAAGACCCGTACGGCGGTCGCCACGCCCCGCTGCGGTCGGCCTTCATGCAGGCGGAACTCGCCGCCAAATATGCCCTTTATGAAAATTCCCTCATGGATAACCGGGCCCGGATTGACGGCACCTTTATCCCGCGCGATCAGATCACCCGCAAGGAAGCGGAACGGGCGGAGATGCTCTGGAATGAAAAATTTTCACGCAGTGGGAACGGCCGGGTATTGGTGGCGGAACAGGCGGGCACTTTTGTGCCGGCCCGCTATCCCCCCACCGATCTGGGCCCGATGGAGATCAGCCGCGAAACGCTGCGGCGTCTGGCGCTCGCCTTCGGTGTGCCTGAAGCCCTGCTTTCAAAAGATGCCACCTACGCCAATATGCAGGCCAGCGAAACGTTATACGCCCGCCAGACCATTCTGCCGCGTGTATTAATTCTGGAACAGAAGCTCAATGAACTGCTGGTGCCGCGCTTCGGGCCGAATCTGTTTCTGGCGGCGGATAATCCGGTTCCCGCCGACGCGGCGTTTGAGTTGCAGAAGGCGCAGGTGGCCATCAGCGCCGGGGCGCTGAGCCGGGAGGAAATTCGCGGCCTTGCCGGATTCGACCGGCAGGTGCCGGCATCGGTTGCTGAAGCGCCTGCCGCCATCACTGAGCCTGCACCCACCACTCCCACCGCACAAGATATGGGTACCGAGCAGGAATTGGCCCTGCTGCTGCAGATCAAT
>JAJZNY010000422.1 GCA_021852245.1 Planctomycetota bacterium
GTGCGTAACGTGGCAACGGGGGCGTGGTAATCCCCGGCACAATCTAATAATTGCTCCCTGGCGGCCTGACCACACTCGGTCAGGCCGCCTTTTTTTATTTATTCCGCTGCAGCCAGAGGCAGCGCGGTCATGACGTTCCGTCACACCATGCTGAATATATTTCCACAAGTTGTTCCGCCATCCGTCGGGGTGAATACATTGCGACGCGCCGACGCCCCGCCGCCCGAAGATGATCTGCAAGTGTTTTGTCGGAGAGGACGCGGGCCATCGCCCGGGCCATCGCGTCGGGGTCCGTGGGGTCAACCAATAGCGCGGCATCCCCACAAGCCTCCGGCAGGCTGGACCGATCGGAGGACACCACGGGTACACCCGCCGCCATGGCCTCCAAGACAGGCAGGCCGAAACCCTCGTAAAGACTTGGACAAACGAAGAGAGATGCACGGCGGTAAAGCGCTGCCAGATCGGAATCGGAAATATAACCGGTAAAAGTTACCGATTCGTTGAGTCCGAGTTTCGCCACAAGCAATTCCGGCTCACCATAGCGTGGATCGGTGGGGCCGATAATAATGAGGTGGCAGGGGGAAGGGCATGTTTTAACCAGCCGTGCAAAGGCCTGAATCAAGCCGGAGAGATTTTTATACGGCGCCCGCCTGCCGACGCTCAGGATAACTTGCCGGTTGTCGAATGGGAACTGAGAAAGATGTGCTGATTCGGTTGCCGGCCTCCGGGAATCAGCTTGATAGAGAGCCGGCGGTACGACATGAATTTTGTCGGTCTTGACATGCAGTACTTTTATAATATCTTGGCGGGAATGCTCACTGATGGTGACGATGCGATCGGCCCGGCTGCATTGCAGTTTAAGCCAATTTTTCCAGAGCCATTTGTAACGAGACTTGGCCCCTCCCGCATCATGGTGGGAGAGAACCAGGGGAATGACATCGTGGCAGGTTGTAATCTGCCGGGAGCGGGCGAAAAGGGGCGCATGTACATCCACCGTATGCAGGCACCTGATGTTGTGGTGGGTGATGATCGATGGTAACAGCCGCTGATGGCGAATGCTCATCGGATTGCCGGGCAAATCAATAAAATTGAACTTGGCACATTGGGCAACCTCCATCGGCAACGAGTCGCGTCGATTGACGATGACGTGAATGCTTTCCGGATAATCCAATTCCATCAGTCCCGCCAGCAGGCTGTGGGCATAGGTGGCGACACCGCTGCCGGAAGTTCCATACCAGCGGGCATCAATGGCAAATGGGGCGTACAAGAATTACCTTTCGATACGACGATTTGATGCTTGGCAGGCTCAGCGCCGAGATTCCACCCCGCGGACGTAATCCAGAAAATCGCATTCGGGGAGATGCTCCTCCCTGACAAGCCGCCAGTCGGCGGCGTTAAAAGACGGAAACCAGGTGTCAACCGTCGCCTGAATAGGGACTCGAATCATCGTTACATACATTCGGGTGGCCAGCGGCAGGCAGGCGCGATAGATATCCCCCCCACCACAGATGAAAAGCTCGGTTTCGCCTGCCATCCGGGCGGCGTTGACGGCATCGTGAATACTGGTCCACCATTCCACCCCCGGCTGCGGTATACCTGCCGTACGGGAAATGACCAGATTGCGGCGGTTTGGCAGAGGTTTGCCGAGAGAGTCAAACGTCTTACGCCCCATAAGTACCGCGTGGCCGGTGGTTAATTGTTTGAAGCGTTTCAGGTCGGCACTGACGTGCCATGGCAGGCGATTGGCCGCTCCAATCCCGCGGTCGGGTGTCATGGCGACGATGATGCTGATATCCATTGGGGTCATGGTACCGGTAATCCTCAAGATGGAAAATCAGACGGCGACCTTGAATTTGATCGGCGGATGCGGGTCGTAACCGATGAGTTGAAAATCCTCAAATTGGAGTTGATCCATCGGCTTACGGGCAATTTCCAGGTGCGGAAGCGGGCGCGGCTCCCGCTGTAACTGAAGTTGCAGACCGCGGAGATGGTCATATTCCGCCATGGGAGAATTTTCGTCGGCGACGTAGATGTGGGCGTCCACAATGGAATGGGCGAAATGCCCGACGCGCAGGCCGGTCTCCTGCGCAATCATCTGCGTCAGCGTGGCATAACAGGCCAGATTAAATGGAATGCCCAGAGCAATGTCACCGGAACGCTGGGAGAGATGGCAATTCAATCGGCCGTCCAAAACCTGAAAAACAAAACTGTAATGGCAAGGGGGCAGTCGGCTGCTCTGCGCATTGCCCGGCTCCCACGCACTGACGACCAGACGCCGTGAATGGGGATTGCGCCTGATTTCATTGACCACATAAGCGATCTGATCAATTTCGCGAACCGGACATGTGGTTTCGCCGGTTTCGGATATCGGGGCGTGCGACTTCTGCACCGGATGCGGAAATCGCCGCCAGTAGCGGCCGTAGGCGGTTTCCAATTCACCGCGTTCGTCGGCCCAGTCATCCCAGATTTTGGTATGAGCGCGGAGTTCACGTATGTGCTCCTGCCCGGAAAGATACCAGAGGAGTTCTCGGAGCACGGCAGCATAGTTGACACGTTTGGTCGTCAGCAGCGGGAAACCCGCCGAGAGATCCACCCGGTAGAACGCTCCGAAATAGCTGATGGTATCTACGCCCGTACGGCTGGGCTTGCGAATGCCTTTTTCCATCACCTGACGGACAAGATCGAGATATTCCTTCATCGACGCGCGATCCTCAACAATACCGCGCGAATTCTATCGCAAGCATGGTCGACTTGCGACTGCGATGCATGGAAAGCCGTTCCCGCTCATCTGGCCCAATGGCCGGGGATCCATTGATATCGCCCCCAGCGAGGGCGCCAGACGTAATGTCCACGAACCCAGACGGCGCCGGGCCACGGGGCGACATACACAACATGAGGCGGTGGCGGCCCCGGTCTGGCCACCACAACGGTACGGCAGCCGGCCAACATAAAAAGTCCGCAGATGCCGAGCCCAACAACGCATAACCGTAATTTACTCATGGCTTGATCCCCCAATCATTAAATCGGCAAGGACACTCAGAGATGTAACGTGCAAGAATGAGCAACGTTGCGGAGTGGCAACCCGCATCTAAAAACCACCGAGCTGGCAACACGGGCGGACCAGATCAGTCGGATTGTCCGTCGTCCGCCTCACCGGCAGATATTTTTAGTACGCACCCCCACTACCAATTTTATCGGTCGGAAAGATTTGTCGGAGCGCCTTGGTGCGGGGGACCGATAGCCATCAATCTCGGTTTTGTCCGGTATCCACACCGTGCCCCGGCTTATTCGCAAAGAGTATCCAGTAAACGGTCGGGATCACGAGCAAGGTAAAGGCGGTCGACGCAAAAAGGCCGAAGATCAGCGCCCACGCCAAACCGGAAAATATAGGATCGCTCAAAATGGGGATTGACGAAAGCATGGCGGCTGCGGCGGTCAGCAGGATCGGGCGCATGCGCACCACCACGCTTTCAATGATCGCTTCCTGAAGACCTCGCCCGCGCTTGAGAGCGCGGTGGATGAAATCCACGAGGATCACGGCGTTTCGGGTGACGATGCCCGCAAGTGCGATCATGCCGATCATGGCGGTTGCGGTAAAAAGTATCGGATCCCGATAGCCGTCAATCGTGCGGCTGGTAAACAGATTCAGGAAATAGAAGCCCGGCATAACGCCCGGAATGGTGAGCGGGATGGCCAGTTCCATGACCAACGGGAGAAGGAAGGAACCGGTCTGGGCGACAAGCAATACATAGATTCCCACCATGGCGGCGGCGAAAGCGATACCGAGATCGCGGAAGACATGCTCGGTGATGCGCAGTTCACCCTCGCCGGAGAAATCCACATGCACGCCCGGCCGCAATTGCCACGCGATGCCCGACCCATCGGAGAAAAATGTCCGACTGCCGAGCGGACGGGGTTTGGCCGTCAGATTGATCCACCCATCGCCGACGGGTTTCATTTGAGTAGCGGAGGGGTGATAAGCGTCGGGCAGACGGTCGGCATCAACGTCCACAATGGCATTGATCGGCGGCCGACCCGCGGTGTCGGCATACACATACACCACACGACGAAGATTTTTATGATAGATCGCCTGTCCGGCCGTCCTTGTCTGCCAGTGTCCGAGTTCCGCCAGCGGCACAAGTGCACCGCTATCCCCACGCACGTAGAGTTCATCCAGATCAAACCGGCTGGAATGATGAGAGATCGGCAGCGTCACGATAATATTAAGCGACCGGCGCTGACGAGGTGCGTGGATGGTGCTCACGGCAAGACCCGAGACGGCCATGTCCAAGGTGCGGGCAATCTGCTCACTGGTTACCCCATTGAGCGCCGCCTTGCGTTTATCGACGACAAACTCCACTCGCTTTTCAGGCGCCTGAATACTGTCATCCACATCCACCACACCCGGCTCAAGCTCCAGCCGTTTTTCCAGAGTCCGGGCCGCAAGCTGCATCCGGTGGTAGGACGTACCGGGAGCACCATAAATCTCTCCCACAATGGTGTCGAGCACCGGCGGGCCGGGCGGTGCTTCAACGATCTGGATACGAACGTGATTCTGGCAGGCGATGGCGGTAAGGGCGTTGCGAATTCGCAGGGCAATGGCGTGCGTCTGACTGGTGCGACGATCTTTGCCGGCCAGATCAACCTCAATCTGCGCGTCATTGGGGTTATTACGAAGATAATAATGCCGCACCAGCCCGTTGAAATCCATCGGGGCGGCGACGCCGACATAAGCGGTGACATCCACCGTTTCGTTAAGCCGCCGCAGATAGTGGACCAGTGCACGTGCGGCCGAATCCGTCTGCTGGACGGTTGTCCCGCGGGGAGCATGGACGACAACGAGCAGATTGCTCTGATTACCGAACGGGAGCAGTTTGAGGGGCACCAGCCGCCAGGCGGGGAGCAGAATCGCGATAAGTGTCACCGCGCCGATTGCGCCGAGAAAGGTCCAGCGGGCGGCGCGGCGGCCGCATAAGAGCCGAAGCACCGGGGCGAATACCTTATAGAGCCGGGTGTGTTGAATGTAACTGGCGGCGGCGTCTTCGAGGTCTTCGCCATGGTGGTGGTGCCCCATCTCCTTGAAGCGACGTTTTTTGAGCAGATGGTAACTGATCCAGGGCGTGATGGTCAGTGCGACCAGCATCGACATGAGCATCGCCACCGGCACATTAAAGGCCATGGGACGCATGTAAGGCCCCATCATGCCGGTGATGAAAAACATCGGTATGAATGAAATAATAACGGCCAGCGTGGCGACCACCAGCGGGCGGAGTATTTCGATAATCGCCCCGAAGGCGATACGGCGGGATGCCCGGCCGGCCATTTCAAAGTGGCGGGTGATATTTTCCACATCCACGATGGGGTCATCGACGAGCAGCCCCAGCGAGAGAATCAGCGCAAAGAGCGTGACGCGGTTGATCGTGAAGCCCAACGCCAGATTACACGCCAGGGTAAGACCGAAAACCACGGGGATCGCCACCGTCACCACTGCTGCCTCCCGCCAACCAAGCGAGAAGGTCAAGAGGAGCACCACAATGACGATGGCGGCCATTAAGCCTTCAATGAGGCCGTTGACTTTGGCGTTTGCGGACAGACCGCTGTTGCGAGTGACGATGAGCGTCATACCGGGCGGGAGGATGCTCCGGGCGAGCTTGCGTGCTTTATGGATGACCTGCTGGGCGACAACGACGGCATTGCTGCCTGCTTTTTTTGCGATGGCGATGGTAATGGCGGGAGCCTGACCGCGATGATGAAAATCGGCCCGACCGGCGAGAACCGTTCCGGGAAAATCGGCCGCTTCATGCTTTCCGGCCGCCGCCCCCCAGTCATGCCATTCGTAGGATGTCACCTGTGTCGGGCCGTCTACAATCCGTGCGACATTTTTGAGATAGACCGGCTGCTGATGCCAGACGGCTACGACCAGCCGACCGAGCTGATGGGCATTGCGAAAGGCCCTGCCCGTGAGGACTTGTATCTCGCGATTGTTGCGGGCATAACTGCCGGCCAGATTATTGATATTTGCCGCCTGAATATCAGAACCGATCTGCAGAGCCGTAAGATGATACGCCCGCAGACGTGCAGCGCTGAGATAAACGTAAACCACGCGTGGCCTGCCGCCGACAACATACGCCCGTGATACATTGGGGACATCGGCAAGGCGGACAGAGAGTTCTTCCGCGATCTGACTCATGAGAACAGGAGGTGCACGGGGGCTTGCGAGCGTGAGGGTTACGATGGGGACGTCGTTGATGGTTTCCGGCTTGACGACCCAGCCGGTTACACCCGGCGGCACGACAGATAAATGGGAATTGATCTCTCGATACACCTTAAGCACGCTGCGCTCAACATCCTGCCCGACGAAAAATCGAACGGTTACCAAGGCGCCGTTTCGCTGACTGGTGGAATAGATATCCTCCACCCCTTTGATCTGATAGAGGAGTTTTTCCAGCGGAGTGGTAACCAGTTGGGCGGTGCTTTTGGCACTGTGGCCGGGAAACTGTACGAATACATCCACCATCGGCACGAGAATCTGCGGGTCTTTTTCTCGCGGTGTCAAAGCCAGAGCGGCCACACCCAGCAGAAGTGAAAGAATAATCAGAACCAGCGCCAGCCGGCTGTGGAGAAAAACGTGTACCAGGCGCGCGAGCGGACTGCTTGCCTCCGATTCAGATTGAACGTTATTACTCTGCATGGTCGATCGCCATTAATGGTCAAAATCCGGTGACACCAGCGCTATCAGTTGTTAGGCTTCGGTGCGGCCGAGAACACCCACACGCGCTGCCCGGCCGTAAGTCCGGCAAGGATTTCACGAAACGCCCCTACCTTCCGCCCCGTCTGAACCGCCTGCATACGGCGGCGCTTACCAAGGGCGACATCCACAACGGAGAGTTGGCCGACATATTCAATAGCTGCCTGCGGCACAACCAGCATTCGGTGCATTCCCAGCGGCAGGAGCACATGGCCGAAAACACCGGGCCAGGCGCCCCGGGGAAATTGAGCGGATATCTTGACGATAAAACTGCGGGTCTGCTTACTGACACGTGGGACGATCTGGCGCACGCGGCCGTTGACGCTTCCAGCAAAACCGGAAAGTTGCAGCAGAAGCTTTTCACCCAGATGAAGCCGCGCGGCCAATGATTCCCGCACCGTAGCATCCAATTCAAGTTGGGCGGGATCGTACAACTGAGCCAGAACTTCGCCGGGCATGACCGTATCGCCGACGCTGACCATTTTTTCGGTAACAATGCCGTTGATGGGCGAAAGAATCCGCGTGTGACTTAAGATCACTGCTGCACTGCGTTGGGCGGCAACGGCATTGGCAAGCGACGCCTTGTCGGTTGCGACCGCGGTATCGGCAAGATCCATGGTCTGCCGGGTTACATCCCCGGTGGCCAGCAGTTTTCGATCGCGCCTCCGATCAATGAGAGCCTGATGCAGGCGGGCTTTGGCCATCTGAACCATGGCAACCGCAGCAGCGAGCTGAGCACGCAGGCGGGTATCATCGAGTCTGACGAGCGTTTCACCTTTACTGACCTTTTCGCCGTCATACAACTGACATTGCACCACGCGCCCGGAAATGCGGGCGGCAAGATTCACCGGGTCGATGGGGGTTACCGTGCCGACGGCACGCAGCGAGCGTCGGATAGACAAAAATCGCACCGCCGCCCAATGCCCCGGAATCTGCGATTGCGGGGACGGGGGCTGCCGGCCGGGGAGAATTTCACCCGCACTGCGGTGCCGATACCAAACCACCGAAATGACCGCCGCAAACACCAGCACGACGACAACCATCGCCTTGATGCCGGGAAATTTGAATTTCTTCCGCTTTTCGGATGCCGCCATCATCAATCGCCTTTCACCGCGTCTGAATCCTAATGTAAGCCCGAAATCAGCTTTTTGCATCCGACTTGGGACCGCAGGCACCGCCGCAGCCGATTTTCCTGAGGATTCCCTCCGCCGGGCAGAAACCGGTAAAGGAGGATTGAAGCAGGTTCAACCCGACGAAGGCGGTCAGAATGAGAAACCATTCGCTGACCAGAACGGCCAGAGCCACACTGATGAGAATCATCAGACCGGCCATCATGCGTACACCATTTTCGACTTTCATCGTCAAACTCCTTTCGAGCATCGGGGTGAGCGTCTTGAACAAAAGACTGGACACCCAATGATCACTATATTACAATATCGTGATATAGGCATAATGTCAAGGAGTCCATGCCATGAGAAAAAAACCCCCAAGCGAGTCGCAACTGGCGGATATCGCCCGGATATTCGCCATTCTGTCGGATCGGAGCCGCCTGCTGCTGCTCAACACCCTGCGTGAAAGCCCGTGTTATGTGACCGAACTTTGCCGGAAGACGGGGCTCAAGCAGGCGAATGTATCCAAGCAACTCGGGCTGCTGAAATCGGCGGAGCTGGTCACCACCCACCGCGATGGGAATCTGGTGCAATACTCCATCACGGAACCGATGATTTTTGATATCTGTGAACTGGTGTGTTCAAAAATTGAGCGTGATGCCCGGCGACGAATTCAGGCTTTCCGCACGGAGCGGACGATGGCGGCCCGGCGTTAAACTTTTCAGCGAACCAGGCGGTGCTTGATGATTGGGTTTGATGGTGAATCAAGCGATCCGCAGAATCGAATAACAACTCCTGCCGCGATAGACCGGGCAGCATGGATCATTTTGGCACTATTGGCGGCGACGGAAACGGCCATAGGTTATCCAGCGAGGAAAGTAGAGAGTTGAGAGTAGACCGCAGGAGGTGTTTCATTTCGGCGAGAGCCGCTCTTTTGTCTCATCCTTAATTTTGCTCTACTGTCTACTTTCTCAAAACTCCTGCTCTATTTTTTCGGCTTCGCCGAAAAAAGGAAGCCGTAGCCGCGTGGGAATTGCTCGGTGAGGGCGCAGATACGGTCAGCGAAGGCAATGGCTCTCTGATAGACGACCAACTTTTCAAAGGTGAAGGCCATGGGTTATCCAGCGATGAAAGTAGAAAGTTGAGAGTAGACCGCAGGAGGCGCTCCGGTGGCTGGCGACACTACTTTTTTTTAAGCTGAGCATGCTCTACTGTCTACTCTCTCAGTTATCCTGCTCTATTTTTTGGCTTTGCCGAAAAAATCGGGGCGACAGGATTTGAACCTGCGACCTCTTGACCCCCAGTCAAGCGCGCTAAACCAGGCTGCGCCACGCCCCGAGTACAGATGTGATTTGAAAGTTTAATCCAAATCGGCATTTACCGAAAGTACTTCGGGTCGATGAGGTGTACTGGTTCAGCCTGAAAAGGAGAACGAGTCCCGGTGCCTAAGGGACTACGGGCTTTGCACGATTGCGTTTGACGAGGCATGGGGAAGATGCTCTGAACCAGTGGGTTACCGGGCGGCGTCCTG
>JAJZNY010000407.1 GCA_021852245.1 Planctomycetota bacterium
GTAGGTGTAGCCATCGACGGTGGTGCCTGCGGCATTGACCCAGTTCTGATCGACGACGCGGCCGAAGCGGTCGAGGCCGACATATTGATCCCCGCCCGAGCCGATGGCGCCGGAGGCGCCGAGGAGGCAGTCAGCGATGCCGCCCGATCCGGCTCCGCGATCCCTCTTTGATGCTTCATTAACTGCGACCATAACACGGCCCCAAAATGCGACTGCTGCGGGAATCATAACGCGCCGGGGCGGTGGGCGGAAGTCGCCGCGGCGCACGGAAGTTGCCGCGACGGCAGGGCCACGGCCGCCGCCGAAGCCTGCTCACGCTGGTCCATCGATCTGCTCCTGAAAATCCAAACAACAGATCAGAATCTACACGCCCCAAAAATCCCCGCCGGATGCACTTCGCCGGACGTTCACGCGCAACGTGCACTTACGAATTCAGGGTTCTGATTCTTTTACCTTGCCTTCCAATTTTTAGATATTATTCCGTGGCTGCTTATCCCGTACGTGAGTGCGGATGGAGCACCTCCATATGAACGCTCATGGGAACTTGGTTGTCCAGTTGTAATTTCACACCCACAGCCGCGATGCCAATTCCGGATAACAGGAGTAGCGACACGGCAACGACCAAGATCCGTCGGATGAGCGACTTTTCGCGCAGCCTCCGAATATTAAATAGTAACGCTACCACCGCACCGGATGCTGCGACAGCTACGCCAATTCGGAATATCTCAATGCCTAACCAAAAGCTCCTTATTGGGCCGTTTGAAAGGGCGTCCGCATGGTGGGCGGCGCTAACGGCCCAAAGAGCTTGATCCGCGCAAATTAATATTTGGCTGATTAATCCGAAATTTAGCATTGCCTGTGCTGTATTCATCTGGCCAGGGGGCTGAGGCAGGCCGGGCCATGGGAACCCAGCCGCCGGATTGGCCAATTGTGCAAGGCCCTCTTCCGATCTGAGAAACCGTCTCCACCCCCGATAAAACCAACCGCAAATTAAAAGATAAACTGCCAAAAATATTAGCACTACTGATGCTGAACCTACGAGAAAAAAGAGCGGACGCTTAGCCAACAAGGCGACATCATCTCGAATACCGGTGCCCATAAAAAGGAACATTTCGCCAATGGATAGGGTAAAGAGGCAGAATATGGGAAAGAGCGCCCGAAAAATTAAGAGGAAGCCTTGTAGGCGCACGCGAGGATGATCAACGGATGGTGGGTATACCCCAATTGCTCTGTTTGGCACGAGTTTTCCTCGCAAAATGCCTTTAGAAATACCGCAAGCCCGAGAACTTATCGAGAGTCTTTGCAGGGCGCGGCTTGGCTCCCAGCTCCGGCGGAGAAGCCCTCGACACCAAGTTTACTCAGTTCACCTACGATCTCTTTCGCAAGGTCGAACCCAAAGTTTTCCAATGCCACTTCACTGGCCGCATCCCTAGCAAACTGCGGGTTCATTTCAGCAAAATTCCTCGCTAAGTTCCATTCCCCGAATGACATCGCGGCTTGGCGGGCGGCGAGGTTCGCTTCTCTAAATGCAGATAACCAGCCGCCGATCCCACCACCTAACAGACCACCCAGCATCGCACTGGCTAGGTCATTATTCCAAGATTGTCCCGCTCCAATATTATTAAGTGATTGGAAGCCGCCGCTTGCGATGGCACTGGCTCCTCCTGCCGTAAGGGCTTGGGTGAACGTGCCAGCACCAACGGCTTCGGCCCCCGACATGGCTGCCTCCGACAAGCCGCCAGTCGCAGCCATCTCAAGTCCGGTCCGCCCGGCTTGTGTAAAATCGCGTGACAAAGAATATGCACCGCCTTGACATTGCGCCGAGTCGGTAATCCCCAAATTATCGGTACCACCGAAAGTCAAAGTGTCGGCCACGATAGAGGATCCGCCCTGCGCCCCCTGCGCCGCGCCAGTCCAGAACGCCCCCGCAACAGCACCGCCGTTTATCCCTGTCGCATCGGCAACTGTTGAACCAACCGTCCTAATGGCTGATCCGACGCCGTTAACCCAACTTTCTCCCCAATATTCACCGCTTGGGTCGTTCGCCCCCACCGGCGAGGAATCGACGAACTGGTACGTATTGGCACCATTGATGTATTGGGCCGGGTCCTGCTCCATCCATCGGCCGAGGCTCGGCGAATAGTCGCGATTGCGCTCATAATACAGCCCCGTCACCGTATCCAGCGTCATCCCCTGATAAAGATTATCCACCAGCGGCTGCGTGCGGCAATGGCTGCGAGTTGCCGGTGCTCGGTTTTCGGCATTGCGGCGGTGGACGCGGCTGTCCCTGCAAGTGCCGGTCTCGCCACCGCACCCTTCACCGGTGCACTCGGACAACAGGATTTTATTTATCGCGACCACACATCGGCCTCAAAATGGAATTCTCCGAGAAATCATAACGCGCCGGGGCGGTGCGGGAAACCTCCCGCTTGGTTGCATCCATCCGAAACATTTGATAACCCATACGCTTTTTTTAATAGGTGACTGCCCACATAGTACTACCATGGAATCACGAATTCCGGGAAACTACTGGTTCTGCGCCTGCCGGGACTGGTAGCCCTTGGGACTGCGATGAAGGAGCAACTCATAGGCCCGCCGCAGCGTCGGCGGCAGAGGCCCGGCCAGCGGCACGCATATCTGCGGCGTTCCGCGGAATCCGATCGTCGGGCCGTACTTCTGCGTTGTGAATATCAGCTCCCGAGGGTACCGCTCAACAGCAACCCAGGCAGCCGCTGGCAGCCTCTCCCCGTGCACCCAAATGACTGCGGCGTACACGTGCGAATGGTCGGCCCCTCCGTAGCCATGACCACACGGGTACTGGGCGTTGGAAAGGTAACGGAGCGAGTCGTGGTCGCGGTGGCCGCGGAGCGTGACCACGGCGCCCGTCGCATCGGCAAAAGCGAGCCTCCGAATTGGCCTCGATGTACCCGCGAGGGCCTCCGTCCCGGCGAGCTTGTGCACCGCCGTGCTCCCGGCAGCGTCCGCTTGAGCGCTGGGGCCCCCACGCAGGAGCCTGAGGTAGAGGGAAAAAAGCTGGAGAGGAACCTGGCCATAGATCGGGCATCGCACCCCGTACATGCGGTACGGGCCCCGCCTGCGGGCATGACGGGGGATGAACACCAACTGCGGCGGCCACCGCTCGGCAAACACCGTCCAGCTTGAGGGCGTCCGCCCGCCGTCGACCCAAACCCGCACGTGCCATTTCCGGCCGGCGGCGAAGAACACGGGACCAATCTCCTGGGCGGATGCGACATAATAGAGCGACGATCGGGTTGAAAGTTTCAGCTCCCGCCGCCGAGAGTAAAACACGATCTTCTCGAGTGGTGGGGCCTCGTCGAGTACCGGCGGGCTGAATTTGTTATCGTTAAAAGCGAATCCCGAACCCCGCTCCGTTGCTGGTGGCCGCGCCAGCGCCTGACCGAATGTGCGGTGCCCCTGCGCGAGGGGAGACACCAGGAATCGCCAGAAAGCCCCCAATCTGCGAGGAAACGGGCGGAGCAGCGGTACCATCGGCACCTCGATACCGCAAGGGGGAGAAACTCCGCGCCCGAAAAACAGCGCCTTGGGGAACCGGCTGACGATGATCCTGGGCCGAATAATGGATCCGTCTGCGAATTCGACGGTCGCGTAGTAAACGGATTGCCCTTTCGCTTCGGGCGGCGGTGGGCCGTCCCACAGGCCGCACGCCCTCCATGACGGCCGCATCGCAAGGGCGATATACCGAAGAGCGCTCCGCGAGGTCAACGTCGCCTCGCGACCGCCGGCGCCCGTCACCAAGATGGCCTTGATCGGCTTCCCTTCGGGCCATTTTATTCCCGGCGATGTCGGGTGCGCCGCTTTTGCTGCTGCTGCTGCCGCGAGCACCAAGATGCCGCACACAAATGCCGCGCCGCGCCTTGTCGATTTAATGATCAAGCTGCCTCCACTGGCCGGTGAGCCTGGCCGTAATCCCCTGTAATCGTTAACCCTTTAATATCTTCTTGAGCACGCCACGGAGGTCCTTTGCAAGGTTCACGTAGGCCCCGGTCCCTGCCTCAAACAGCGGGTGATAACCCTCGGTGGCCCCGGGCCCCTTCCGTTGGCCCTGCCACTGGGTCTCGTAATTCCTCACCTCTACCGTCCTCCGCAGCCACTTTATCCTGCCGTGCCCGCAGTTCCATCCATACCACTGCACCGTGTGGGTTGCCTTCAACCTCCAAAGCCAGCGCACCGAGCTGATGGTTAGGTCGTTTTCGATAGCCTTCGCCCAAACCTCGGCCGCCTCTACCGGTGGCAGGCGTGCGTGGCCCTGGGCGGCGGGAAGTTCTCGAAACATCAATTAGTCCGACTATTCGACGACCCCGGAAGCCAACTCCCCGGAATCGTAGTTTCTACCGCCGCCCGATGCAAGTTTTTATCCCGCGAGATTCGCCACCCTGGGGGTCGAGGCTACACGCGGCGCCTGAAATGCGCCTCTCCGCACTCGATCTTCGATTAGAAGAAATTCACAGCGACGGTGGCCACGGCGCAGACTCCGCACAGAATGAGCAGCCAAGCGCGCCACCGCGGCATCCGTGGCGGCGCCACCCCGGCCTCGATCAGTTCCGCGCGCGAGGCCGAAGCCGCCTCCCAGGACTGAATCATGAACGTCGCCAAGAACGCTACCCCCATGTCGCCAAATCGGAAGGGCCTCCTAAGCACCTCGGCCCCGATAAACTCCGCCGCGACAACCAGTACGATGACACACTGACTGAACGTGGAGGTCCACGCTAAATATGGCTCCGGACGCCAAACCCTTTGGCGTCCGGACTGTCGGGGCCGTGTATCGCCGGCCAGCCCATAATTCATCTCGTTTTCGTTGTTGCTCTCAGCCATATCAGGAACTCCCGTTGCACGAGAAGCTAATGTCAGGCGGCAGTTTGAAGGCCCGCACGCACTTCCACACCGGTTTCTACGGCGTCACAATCTGCTCGGGCGGACCGAGCCAACTCCATAGCCCACCCACCGACCGAGCGTCGGCGACCCGCCTTTGAGCTGGGCATTGATTTGTCATTGATGGCGACCATGCGAGCCCCAACATTTCAGTTACTCCGAGGAAGTTAACGCGCGGGGCAGGCGGAATCAAGCCACTGCCGAGACGCCCGCCCCCCCCAAAGGCCTCTGCGAACGTTATTTACCTCTGCGCACCTTCTTTGCCTCTGCGGTAAAAACAGCCCATTACATCACGCGTCAGCATGAAACCTGCTTGCTCCACTTTCACCTCTCTGGCGGCGCGGCCGCCCGCCCTCTGCGGTTAATGCCCGTTTTCACCGCAGTGGCCCGGTGAGCCGACCCCGGAGCTTGCAGCCTGGACGGAAAGCCCAAGATCGACGTCACAACCCTCCGGGCTGTACCGTAATAAAACTCTTGCCATGCCTGCCGGCGTCTGCATGTCCTACAATTTGGCGGTTGCACCGGCTTCGGGGAAGATGAATGAGAATCGCTCGGCGGGCAAAATATGGGCTGCTTATGGCGGCGGGGCTGCTTATGTCACTCCCCGGCTGTGCCACGTTTCAAACCGATAGCCCCACGCGGTGCGGGTTTACCGAGGTGCTTCATATTGACTACCGACACAGACACAGCGCCTATCTGCAGGGCGACTTGTATCTGCCGAACGTCCGGGGACCGCATCCCACAGTCCTTCTGATCCACGGCGGGGGATGGGTGTGGGGATATGACAACGACTGGGCGGTGGCGTGGATGGCAAGCAAACTGGTACGGCGCGGCTATGCGGTTTTTAATATCAATTATCGCTGGGCCGGGCATGGAGGCGGATTTCCCCGCAGCATCGAGGATGTAAAAAATGCCTGGGCGTGGTTGATGGTTCATGGCGCCAGGTACAACCTCTCAACGAATCGCCTCACCATCGTCGGTCTCTCGGCCGGGGCCTACCTTGCACTCATGGCCGCCTATACCCGCGATCTGAAACTCTTTCCCGCCCGCGATTATCCATCCGTGCATCTGACGGCCAATGCCGTTATTGCCTTTTATCCCCCGACGAACCTCTCCGAAGTTCGACCGATTGCACACTGGTGGGCGTTCGGCGTGGCGGGAAAATTTATGGATAGGTGGGTGAGCCTGCATGACGGCCGGGGCTACCGGTACGCTTCGCCGGTGAGCTATGCTTCTCACGGCATGCGAACGTATATTCTCCAGGGGTTGCTGGATGTCATTGTGCCGGCGTGGCAGGCGGACGAACTGGCGACAAAATTAAAAAAGTATCATATTCCCGTGTCGGTTTATTATTGTCCGTGGGCGTCGCACGCCTTCATGGATTTTCCGGGGCCGGCGCGATGGGCGGGATGGAAAAAATTCATCGGGATTCTGAATCGGCTTGACCGTTCCCATACGCTCAGGCGGAATCACCCTGAGAGCGGCGCGAACGATGCCCCCGCAGAAGCAGGCGGATCGGCACTTCACGCAGCACCGTCCGCTGGCGCAGTTCACGTACAAAAAAACGCTCATATTCCTCATCAACCGCATCCGGATGATTCACAAACAGCACGATGGTCGGAGGGTGAACATCAATCTGCGTCGCGTAATACACCTTGATCCGCCGCCCGTGATGGCTGCCGGGGCCGCGAAGGGCGACAATTTCCTCCACGACGGAATTAAGCTGCGCCGTCGGCAGCCTGATGCCCGATTGCTGGTACAGATTCATCGCCAATTGCAGGGTTTCCAGCACGTTGTCGTTGTTGAGTGCACTGATGCAGGAGATCGGGGCAAATGCAAGCTGGGGAAACAGGGTGCCGAGATACTGACCAAAATCCGCCGGCGAGGCGCGTCCCTTGACCAGATCCCACTTGTTGACGACAAAAATCACCGGTTTGAAATTTTCGGCGATGTACCGGGCCAGCTTCTGATCCACATCGCCGGCCTCCAGCGAGGCGTCCAGCAGCATCAGCGATACATCCGCCCGACGGATGGAACGCTGTGCCCGGTGGTAGCTGTAGAATTCCAGATCGTCGGTGGTCATTTTCGACCGCCGCCGCACGCCCGCGGTATCAATCATTAAAAATGTCTTGTCTTCCATGCGGATGCTCACATCCACACTGTCACGCGTGGTGCCCGGCACATCGGAAACAATCACCCGGTTGCACCCCGCCAGGGTATTGATGAGCGTACTTTTGCCGGCGTTGCGTTTCCCGACCACCGCAAGCTTGAGCACCGGTTGATCAATCCCCTCAGCGGGCGAGAGATCCACCCGCCCCGCAATGGCATCGAGCAGTTCGCCGCGGCCGCGATGATGCGTACAGGAAACACACACCGCCTCGGAAAATCCGAGTGAGGAAAATTCGCTTTCCGCCTGCGCCTGCCCCGCTCCGTCCACCTTGTTGATCACCAGCAGAACCGGCTTGGCAAAACGTCGGATGAATTTGGCAACCGTCCGGTCCAGCGGCGTTATGCCGGTCTTGGCGTCTACCACCAATAGCAGAAGGGCGGCCTGATCGACGGCAGCGCGAATCTGAGACTCAATTTCGTCGGTGAGATTGTCGCGGTCTTCCACGCCGTGGCCGCCGGTGTCGATGAGTTCAAAGACACCCTCGCCGTGATGGATGGTGGTGGTGATGCGGTCGCGCGTCACGCCCGCCGTCGGATCGACGATGGATATGCGCCGCCCGGCAAGCAGATTGAAGAGGCTCGACTTGCCGACATTCGGGCGGCCAACAATTGCTACGCCGGCCATGGTCATCGGATGGGTGCTCCATTTCGGGTCAGGCGGAAAGGCATGTCCCGTTTATTATCAGGCCGTTTTGCCGCAACACTGTTTATATTTCCGGCCGCTGCCGCACGGGCACGGATCATTACGCCCGACGCGCGGCTCGGCATTGACGATGGTGGCCACGGGGGCCTCCGCCGCCTGAATCTCCTGCGTGTCGCCTTCATCCAAGCTGCGCGATTCTGCGGGCGCGGCAAAGCGTTCGGCATCCACGCCGGTGGATTCCTGCGGATCAAACACTTCCTGCTGCGCCGCGTAAACATTACGCATCTCCTCCGGACTGGCGACCTTGATCTTGAAGATCGTATCGGTCACCCGATCGCGCAGCACACGCAGAAACTCTTCAAAGAGCCGCGTTCCTTCTCGCTTGTATTCAATCACCGGATCGCGTTGGGCGATGCCCCGCAGCCCGATGGTGTCGCGCAACTGATCCATGGCGTAGAGGTGATCCTTCCATGCCGTGTCATAAATCTGCAGCAGGACGTTGCGTTCAAGTTCAGTCAATTCGATTCGCAAAAAGGCGCGGGCCAATTCCGTAATCCGCTCGATGCGTTCTTCCGTCGGCTCGCCTTCAAATTCATCCGGCGCGGCGGGAGTGGCGAAACGATCCGTTACCCATGCGGCAAGCATTTTGGATTCCGGCAGTTTCTCCACCGCCTCGCGCACCTGCTTATCGATTTCCTCCACGGCGGGGCGAATCTTCGCCAGCAGCGTTTCACGCACTTTATCCGCCGGAATAGCGCGAATTTCATCACCCGTCATCGTGACGGCGTACTTGGCTTTGAGCCAGCCCGCCAACTGCTCCGATGCAAATACGTTCGATGTGCCGCCACTCAGGTCCGTCACCATCAGGGCGTAGTCGAGCGGATAGGCCAGTTCACGCTCCTGATAAAGATGCCGGGCCTTGGAGAGGATGATCTCCTCCACCTGGGCGGCTGTTTTGGCCTGAATATCCTCAAGCGGAATGTCGAGTTCAAATTTTTCCTTCGCCCAGTTGCACAGCTGCCGATATCCGTAATAACTCACCAGATACTGGCTCAAATCGCCGCAGGTCTTATGTTCAATCTGATCCAGCGCCCGCTCAACCAGCGTTTCGGCAATGTGTTGCCGATCCATCTTGCGGCAGTCGACGGGAGAAATCTGGACATCAAACTGCGTTTTGACCCAGTTGGAAAGACCGATGTAATCCCAATCCTCGGCTTGCGCATCGGGATTGAGAAATTCCGAAAGTGACTGATAAATGCTGCTGCGGGCTTCATCGCGGGCCTTGTCCTTGATGGTCATCTCCAGCACGGCCACTTCGGTATCGCGCAATTCGCCGGGGTCAATCGTCACATGGAAATGCTGCTGCGCCCAGTCGGCGATCCGGCCGGGAACGTAGTCGCGGTCCAGATAATATTCCACCGAATCGGACACCGCTTCCGAGATGGTTGAGAAAATGGTTTCCTGCAGGTTGCGGCCTTCCAGAATCGCCTGGCGGGTTTTATAGAAATGCGTCCGCTGAAAGTTACGCACCTCATCATATTCCAGCAGATTTTTGCGGATGCCGAAGTTGCGCTCCTCCACTTTTTTCTGCGCGCGTTCCACCGCCTTGGAAACGAAATGATGCTCGATGGCTTCATCTTCCTGCAT
>JAJZNY010000424.1 GCA_021852245.1 Planctomycetota bacterium
GTCCCAGTCGGTGGGCGATGCTGAAGATGGCCCGCTTCTGGGAGGCGGTGAGCGGAGGCCCGTCAGCCGGTGCGACGCTACGGGCCTGATTGTTGGATGAGGTGGCGTTGTGGGCTTGCACCTGCCGAGCGTAGCGGCCGTTGGTGTGGCTACCGGCCTGACCGTTGGCGCGGCCATGGGACTGGCCGTTGATAGCGCCATTGGCGGGTGACGGATGGGCGGGCTCGGCGGCGGCCCGATCCAGGGCCACCTGGGCCTGATGGTACAGATCGGCAATCTGAGCCTGAAGTTCGCCGGGGCGGGCCAGCAGGGATTGATCCAGCTCAGCCGTGACATTGATGGAGTGCCCCTGAGATTGATAGTCGCGACTGGCCTTTCGCGACAGGCCGACATTGATGGATAAAGGCATAAAAAACTCCTTTGCCCCTATGGGGCGGTAAGAATAGAAAAAACATGTGGATATGGACGAAAAATGCCCTTGGATTCAGCCGAGAAGGGCTAAACCACTCCCAATCTATTATGACGCAAAATGGGGGTGAAATTAACCGGTGTGTGAACAGCGAACCGGGAATCAGGGAATTTTCTTGACCCCATATTTTGAATTGTTAGCATTAGTGGCGTTTAACCCATCAGATCTGCCAAATTAGGAGGCAAATGTATGAAAGTTGACGATGAAATAGAGAGCCTTCGTTGGCTGGCGCGAGAGTTTGACGCACTGTCCACGGAATTTGAACGCATCTCTGTTGATGTAAACCAGATAAAAAATAATAACCTGAAACGGCGGGTCGGAGGCGCGCCGCGAAACCCCGCCGAACCCGAGGAGTGGCACAAGGGGTACCTGAAAAATTCGCAGATAAAAAAGCTCGAATTTGAAGATCAGCTTTATAAAGAAGCGTTCTGGGAATTTCCGCCTGGTGGCCCATCGGGCCCGCAGCAGAATGAAGTGGTGGGCTTCAGCGTTAGGGAACTGTATGGAAAAAATCCCGATTTATTGAAACGTGCATTTCGGGCGCTTGGTATGGATAAATCACAGATTCATTTTATGTCCCAGAGCGTGCAAAGAATGTGTGGCGAGATGTACGGATTCCTTGACGATCGTGCGGAAATCTTGGAAGTGGCCCCACCATATAAAGACATTGGACGGACGATCCTGAAGGTTTTGGCGGACCTATGCAGCGCCCAGGCAAAGAAGCTGAAGACGGAAGCCGAGCGGGAGGACGAGATACGCCTGTTGCGGCGAGAATCGGGCAGGCCAAAAACGTTATCAAAATTAGATAGGGCGATATTGGTGGCCATAGTATTGAACCCAGAAAAAACACAGCAGGAAATCGCGGCCAAATTCAAGATTACTCAGGGGACGGTTTCACGTTCAAAGAAACGGGCAAACGCATTTTTCGCTCAGAAGCGCGATTCCGTCCCCAAGCCCAAAACTCTGCCTACGGATCCGTCTATTCTCGACCAAGGCAAGCGGGCCGATGGGCGAACAACTCGCCAACGTCTTCCGTATAACGATTAAACTGCCGGCCGCAATGGGTCCCACGTCGGAGTGCCTCCTCCCACCATTAGCGAGCACGAATTCTTGGCTCGCTGTTATGGATTGCTGGTTCAATGATATGAGGCTCACGCGGCAATGGCTCTGATTATTGATCCGGCATTGAGGTCGTACCAAGTGGGCTTTTTAGATTTATATCCTGGCACTTCGTCAGGTCCATCCAGCGTAGTTATTCCAGCTGAATAACGAAAATGGAAAAACACCCCGGTCATCGCAGCACGTGCTGGCAGTGGCAAGAATGTCAAACCTGATCAAACCTCCGTTACACACTGTGATCTCAACTGTGATCAACAGTTCGGTCTGTACGCCTCTGGGTTGATACCAAACCTTAAGCCCCACAGCCCTCGGCATGGTCACGAACCGAGTTTGGGGCATACTTTGACCCGGTTTTCAAAAAATTATGCGCGCTGAAAATGAGCCACAGCTTGTGATTTTGGCCGATTATGCGCTTGTTTTGCGCATATGCGGCCGGGTTTATTGAAGGGCGATATTTCGCCTCACTGACTATGTTACAGGAGAACAGCTCATGGCTGAATACCTAACCGCGGCAGAATTAGGAACCCTATTGCGGCTTTCACGTGAAAAAATACTGACGATGGCGAGGAAGGGGCAAATTCCGTCGATTCGGTTGTCCCCCAAAACGATCCGATTTGACCCAGAAGCGGTTGCTGCTGCGATCAACAACAAGAAGGAGGCGCAGTCGTGATCGAATCGACACCACACGATCCGCCACCACTTGCGGTAGATGCGACCAGGGCGGCCCGCCTTTGTGGAATCGGGCGGACCACGTTTCTTGGACTCGTCAACAGTGGTCGCGCACCTCCACCAATAAGACTGGGGCGCCGATGCGTCTGGTTGGTTTCCGAACTGACCGCTTGGTTAGCCGCCGGAGCACCGACCCTCGATCAATTGGAACGTCTGAAAAAATGAGTAAATCGGCCGGTCCCGGCGCATTCGCCGGGCGTGCGTGAAACACGACACCGGCAATTTTTTAAGGATCATATTGATGATACCAGAAGAAGCTCCAAGAAGTAATGTTAGTAACATTCCCCACGCCCTTAAACAGAAGCCGCAATGGGTTCTCTGGAAGTATGAGGGCGATGATCATAACCCAACCAAAGTGCCGTACTCTGTCAAAGGGGCAAAGGCATCCACTCAAAACAAGGCAGACTGGGCCAGCTTTGAGCAGGTGATGGGCGCTTATCAGCCGGACCGATACAGCGGCGTGGGCTTTGTGTTTACGGCCGAGGATGAGTTCTGCGGTATCGATCTTGATCACTGCATCCGGCCCGACGGCTCGCTGGAGCCCTGGGCAGAGCCAATTGTTCAAAAACTGAAATCCTACACCGAGATTTCACCGTCAGGAACTGGGCTGAAGATATTCGTCCGAGCCAAATGCAGGGACGGTAAAAAGAGATTCGACATCGACAAAACCGCCGGTAAGCGAATTGAAGTTTACGACTCGGGCAGATATTTCACGGTGACTGGAAACATCTGGCCGAACTCGAAATCTGAAATCTCTTGGCTACAAGAGGAGTTGGATGAACTGTACGCACAGGGTTTCGGAACTGAGACATCCGGCAACTCTGGGCAGAAAGGCCAATCGGGGAGGAATTGCCGACCATCGACGCCTGGCGACCCAGCGATGGCGTCGGCCAGAAGTTACATCGAGAAATTGCCACCTGCGATTTCGGGACAGCGTGGACATGATGCCACCTTTCACGCTGCATGCACCTGTTTCCGTTTTGGATTGACTGACGACCAGGCTTGGGAACTGCTGGCGGAATTCAATCAGCGTTGCCAGCCGCCGTGGAGTGAAAGCGAACTTCGGCACAAGTTGACGGACGCTCGCACAAGGGTCGAAAAAGATGGCCAGATCGGGCTATTTTTGGAAGGCCATTTGCCGATCATCTTGCTCGGCACGGACGAGCATCGCGTGATTGACGAAGTGATCAAGGTTTTAGCGCTGGAAGACCAGATTTATCAAAGGGCCGGTTTACTGGTCCGGATTTGTCAGAATACCGGTCGTGTGTGCACGATTGAGCGTCTACCGTCGGCCAGCCTTCGTGAAATCTTGACTCGGCATGCCAGATTTGTTGGTACAACGCCGAGTGGAAAGGTTCGTGATTCACATCCACCTCAGTGGTTAGTGGAAGGGATCGAGGCTCGTGGCAACTGGCCATCTATTCGCCAACTCAGCGGCGTGTCGGGTGTGCCTGTGCTTAGGCCAAATGGTTCGCTATTTCAGACACCCGGTTACGATCCGGAGACCGGAGTTTACTATGCGCCGCAAGGACACCCGATTGTCATTCGTGACCCTCTGACGCTTGAGGATGCCCGAGGAGCCGTCCGAAGGATTGAGGAGGTGCTTTCGGATTTTAATTTCAAGTCACCGGCCGATCGATCAGCGTGGTTTGCCGCACTGCTTTCACCCTTGGTGCGTTACGCCGTTGACGGCACGATGCCCCTGTTCCTCGCACTTGCCAACGTAAGAGGGGCGGGCAAGACGTTAATCATTCAGGTTATCAGTCAGATCGTGCTCGGAGGCAACATTCCAGTCTTTAATTATGCTTGTGACGTTGAGGAAATGCGAAAAAAAATCACTTCGATTGCCATCGCCGGTGATAGTATGGTACTGCTCGATAATTTGGTGGGTAATTTTGGTAATGAGGTGCTGAATCGGGCACTTACCGCTACTTTCTGGAGAGATCGGCTTCTAGGAAAAAACGATCTTGTCGAGCTGCCGCTGAAGACAATCTGGTATGGAACCGGCAACAACACTACCGTCGAAACCGACTTGTCTCGCCGGACCGTCCCCATTCGACTGGAAGTGATGGAGGAGTATCCGGAAAAGCGGCAGGGATTCAGGCATCCGGAACTGCTTCTATGGGTGAAGACAAATCGGCTATGCCTGCTGCAAGCCGCGTTCACAATTCTGGTTGCATACTGCCAAGCGGGTAGACCCAAACAGAATCTCAGACCGTTTGGGAGTTTTGAGGAATGGTCGGAACTGATCCGGGGAGCTCTCGTCTGGGCGGGCCTGCCGGATCCCCTTGAGGCCAGAGAAGAATTTTTGGCGATATCCGATACCGGTTCTGATGCGCTACGGCAACTCATTGCCGCGTTGCAGGGGTACGAGCACTCCACCCGTGGATTTGTTGTGTCTTCGCTGATTGCCGATCTGTATTCCTCTACTCCTCCCAACGACATTGCAAGTGTCGCGCTGCGTGCTGCCATTGAGGAATTTTGCGGATGCGCGGCCGGGAAAAAGCCTTCGGCAAGGCAATTCGGAAACAAACTCAAGAGTGTACGGCGACGGCCATGCGGCGGATGGTATCTTGATATTGATACCAACCGAAACAATCGGAATGGCACCGTCTGGCGGTTATATCAAAGCACGTCTGGAACGGATAATTCAAGGCAAAGTGACGGCTCGGGTTTGGATACCACTCCTGAAGCACCCCGGCCAGCAATGGTGTCGCCACCGCCAAGTGGGGGGAACAAAGATGCTTTTTCAAAATATCAAAGGGAAGTTTTCCTAAGTAGCGATTTTGTTGAGCCAGATGAGTTTTGCGAGTCTGGCGACTCTGGAGAATCTGTTTCACCACCCCTGAAAGAAAATTTGAAAACATAAAAGAACAAAAACAAAGAGACTGGCAGATGACTCGCTAGAGTCTCCAGAGTCGCATCTGGCTCATCTGGATCAGAAATCGGAGAAGGTTGTCAATTTATTCTTTTTAAGAAGGAGTTTCCTATGTGTAGCCTCCCCCCAGAAACGGAACCCCTCGAAGTTTGGACTATCGAGATTGCGTCCAAGACACCAGGGGCATCAATGCAGGAGCCCATCCAAGAACTTACCCGGATGGCCGAGCGTCTGGGTTGCATGGTGAATGTCATCGGCCCGGAAGTTTACGGTCATACCATCCCGGCTGATGATTCTGATCCGTCGGTATCTCCAGAGTAAGGATAAAAACCGTGAAGAGATCAACGTAACTGATCTGATCCTATGTTCGAGTGTTTGCTGTGTGAGGATATGGGATGCCAACTTGAAAACAGGTCAATGAAATATCAGTGGCAGGAATTATTGTCCATCTGAGTAAGTTCAGCTAAGATCAAGCTGGGTAGCATATATAGAGGGTCAATCATGCGAGTCTTCAAAAGCAGCTACAAAGACCGGACCACTGGCAAATCGCGGCAAACCGCACGGTGGTATGTGGAACTGCGGGACCACCGCAATATCATCCGGCGTCTACCGGCATTCACCGACAAAAATCAATCTCTGGCGCTGGGCAGGACGATTCTGAAATTGGTTGAAAATCGGCAATCCGGTGAACCGCTGACAGTGGAATTAAGTCGTTGGCTGGAAACCGTGTCCGATGCAACCAAAACAACGCTTGCCCGTTGGGGGCTCATTGACCAGAGCAGATTGACCGGCAATAAACCACTGACGGGGCACATATCCGACTGGAAAGCAGATATGCTGGCGCGGGGCAATACAGCCAAGCACGCAAAATTGTCCGCCAGTCGGGTAGAACGGCTGACTGCCGATTGCGGGTTCATATTTTACAGCGACATATCTGCTGCCAAAGTTCAACAATGTTTGGCCGACTACCGAAAATATGCTTTGGATTCAAAGGGTCATGCTGAAACTGGTATTGGTGTGAAGACCACTAATTATTACCTGCGTGACCTGAAAAGTTTCTGTCGCTGGATGATGCATGAGCGTCGGGTCAATGCAAACCCGGTTGAATACTTGGATGCGTTGAATGCTAAAGTCGATATTCGCCGTCAGCGCCGGACATTGTCTGAGGTTGACATGCGGAAGCTGCTGACTACGACATGCAATGGCCCGGAGCGTTATGGTATGAGCGGGCAGGAACGAGCTTTGGTCTATGAGCTTTCAGCAACAACGGGGTTACGGGTAAGCGAACTGGCAAGCCTAACCGTAGCGTCATTCAAACTTGATGAATCACCGAGTGTCACCATTGATGCCGCTTATGCCAAAAACCGACGACGAGATACGCTCCCGTTGCGAGCGGGTATGGCCGAACAGTTGGGAGACTTTTTGGCAACGAAGCTGCCGGGCACCAAGGTTTTTCCCAAACTTAGCAACCATAATTCCGCCCAGATGATCAAGGCTGATCTTGAAGCCGCTGGATTGCCTTTTGAGTTGGACGGTAAATATTTCGATTTTCACTCCCTGCGTCACCAATTCATATCCGGGCTTGCTGCTGTTGGCATTCATCCAAAGACCGCGCAACAACTGGCGAGGCACAGCACCATTACCTTGACCATGGACAATTACACACATGTTTTCCGTGGCGAGCTTGACAAGGCTGTCAACGCGTTGCCAGATTGGCATACGCCAACACCCGAACTGGCCCGAGCCACCGGTACGGTGAATCAATCGGCTGCAGTAGGCCTTCGACCGCTGGCACCCGTGGTCGCCAAAGCGCCAAGCAGGTCGAAAGAAAAAAACTCGGCGTTCTGCTTGGCGCTTTCCAACGAAAAAGAGCAAACTCTGACGGACTCAGACGAACTGAAATCCGACGAGGTGCCGAGCGAAGAAAAGCATTGCGAACACGAGAAAATCCGCATGGATATTGGTGATTCTGATAAAGGCCGGAGTGGGATTCGAACCCACGACAAACGGATTTGCAATCCGCCCCCTTAGTCCACTCGGGCATCCGGCCCTCTTGGCTGACATCCTATTGCGGAGAGGCTTATTCCTCAAGGTCAGATTCGCAACGGTGATGCGGCCGATGCGGCTGGCGGCGAAGCTCCTACGGCAGCGTGGTGGAGCCCATCAGATAGCGGTCGCATTCACGCGCCGCTCCACGCCCCTCATTGATCGCCCAGACCACGAGGCTCTGCCCACGACGACAATCGCCGGCCGCGAATACCCCTTCAACCGAGGTCGCAAACTTTCCAGATTCAGCTGCAAAGTTACTGCGCGGATCGGTTTTCAGCCCGAGTTCTTTGACCAGCGTGTCTTCCGGTCCAAGGAAGCCCATGGCCAGCAGTACCAGATCCGCCGGCCATTCTTCCTCGCTGCCTGGAATTTCCGACATGCTTACCTTGCCGTTGTTGTTGCTCCAATTGACGCGCACCGTCTTTATGGCCCGCACGGCACCGTTTTCATCACTGATGAATTCCTTGGTCAGGATGGTGAATTGCCGCGGATCAGTTCCAAACTTCGTCCGCACTTCCTCATGCCCGTAATCCACACGGTAAATTCGCGGCCACTGCGGCCAGGGATTATCCGCCGCTCGAGTCGCGGGCGGCTGAGCAAGGAGTTCAAAATTCACCAGACTCTTGCATCCATGTCGCATTGATGTACCGATGCAGTCATTGCCCGTATCACCACCGCCGATCACGACCACATGCTTGTCCGCGGCGCTGATGAAATTCCCGTCGCGATGGTCGGAATCCAACAGACTTTTAGTATTGGCGTGGAGAAATTCCATGGCAAAATGAATGCCTGAAAGCCCGCGGCCCGGCACCGGCAGATCGCGGGGTTTGGTGGCACCGCAGGCCAGCACAATCGCGTCATATTTATGCAGCAGATCATGGATGCTGATATCCTGGCCCACATGGACGCCGGTGATGAATTCCACACCTTCCTGCTCCATGATGGCAAGTCGCCGCTGAACAACGGCCTTTTTGTCCAATTTCATGTTGGGAATGCCGTACATCAGCAGTCCGCCGATGCGATCCGACCGCTCATAGACGGTCACGTTATGACCCGCTTTATTAAGCTGATCGGCGGCAGCAAGGCCGGCAGGACCGGACCCGATCACCGCTACGGTTTTACCGGTGCGGTGCTGCGGGGGATGCGGTTTAACCCAGCCGTTTTTCCAGGCGTGTTCAATAATTTCCTGTTCGATATTTTTAATCGTAACCGGTGGTTCGTTGATCCCCAATACGCATGAACCTTCGCATGGAGCAGGGCATACCCGGCCGGTGAATTCCGGAAAGTTGTTGGTCCGCCAGAGCCGATCGATGGCATCCCGCCACTGATCTTTGTAGATCAGATCATTCCATTCCGGTATGAGATTATTAATAGGGCAGGCGCTGTTGCAGAACGGTACCCCGCAATCCATGCAGCGCGCACCCTGCTGGCGAAGTTTTTCGCCCGGCAGATGTTCATGAAATTCCCGCCAATCCAATACCCGCAGGCGCGCCGACCGGTTCGGCGCCGCTTCCCGCGTGTGTTCAATAAATCCAGTGGGTTTACCCATGTTGAACTTCCTCGACAACGTTGTTTTCGGCCGCTTCCCGTGCCATCTGCTGCAGGGCCCGGCGATAATCAATCGGCATCACCTTTCGGAAGGATGCAAGTTGCGCCGACCAGTCCTTCAATATCCGTTCCGCAACCGTACTGCCGGTGTGGCGACGGTGTTCCTCAATCAGCGTTTTGAGTTCGGCGACATCGGATGGTTCAGTCACCGGCTCAAGTTCCACCATGGCCAGATTGCACCGCGCCAGGAATTGATCCTCCGGATCGTACACATATGCAATGCCGCCGGACATACCCGCTGCGAAATTTCGCCCGGTCGGACCGAGGATCACCGCTCGACCGCCGGTCATATATTCACAACCATGGTCACCGACGCCTTCCACCACCGCTGAGGCACCGGAGTTGCGGACACAGAATCGTTCGCCGGCAACACCGCGGAAGTAGGCATATCCGCTGGTGGCGCCGTAAAGTGCGACGTTACCGATGAGGATATTTTCCTCCGGCTTGAAGGTGCTGCGGGAA
>JAJZNY010000295.1:0-4792 GCA_021852245.1 Planctomycetota bacterium
TTTCGGGGGCATCGCTGCGAATGTAAGCCAGTTCATCCGCCGAGAGCCGCGGATTCTTTTCCGGATCGCGATATCGCCAGAGCCACCACGCCACCCACACCAAGCCGACGAGGCCGGCGGTGACAAATCCTGATCTCCAACCGAAGCGCGCGGCGGTGAGGCTGACAATCACCGGCGCTGCGACCACGCCCAGGCTGGTACCGGCATTGAAAATTCCGGTTGTAAAGGCGCGTTCCTTTTTAGGGAACCATTTTCCAACAGCTTTGATGGCTCCGGGAAAGTTTGCGCCCTGAGCAATACCCATGATCCCCTGAATAATCATGTACCCCATCACCGTGGTAGCCGCCGCCATCCCAATTTCAGCCCCACTGAAAACAATGACGGTCAGAGCAAAGCCGATCCATACACCGACGGCATCCATAAACCAGCCGCAAAGTGCGTAGCCAATCGCATAAGTTGCGCTGAAAACGGCCATGATGTGGCCATAATCGATCTGCGTGAAATGAAGCTTACTTTTGAGGTTCGGCTCCATGAGCGAGATCATGAAGCGATCCATGTAATTGATGGTCGTGATGAGGAATAATCCGGCACAGATGGCCCAACGGTAGCCCCGCCAGCGAAAAGGGCGTGAGGGTGAAGATTCGGGCGTGGTCATTTCTGATTGTGCCATCAGGTTACTCCATCAATTCCGGTCGCCTGGAAGGACGTGTCCGGTGTCAGTGGACCGACACAGGCCGGGCACAAAAACCGCAGCCGAATGATAACCGACCCCTATGCCGGGGTGAAGCGATGATATTCCAAAATATTCTTTGAACATTTCTTCGCCTGTAAAATGTTTTGCGCACGATGGGCCGGTACCGTTTACCCGGTCATGATCAGCGGGTGATTTACGCCTCGTGAGCACCCGGGCATGGACCCGTGGATTCGCCGCGCACGAGTTTTACCCCAAACAGCGTGCTCTGCCACGGATCTTCCGGGTTTGCCAGGCGGCCATAAAGACACCGAATGGCCGCCGTACCGATGGAGGTCAGCGATAACCCGACGCTCGTGAGGCGGATGGCCGGATTGCGCGCGGCATCTGAGTAATCAAAACCGGTTACGGAAACATCTTCGGGCACACGTAAACCGGCACTGCGAAAGGCCTGAACCAGCGCCTGACCGGCCCATTCGTTCGCCGCCATCCATGCCGTTACCCCGGCACGGGATTGTTCAACTGCCGCCGCGGCCGCCTCGGGCGGAAGCGACTGGTGATCAAAAGAATCTGTCGGCAGCGGGATCGTCCAACGAGGATCGACGGGTAAATTCAGTTTGGTCATCGCCTCCACGTATCCCGCATAGCGACCTCGCGACCAGGAGACTTCCGCACATTGCCCGAAAAAGCCGATACGACGATGCCCCAGAGACAAAAGATGCTCAGCAAGTTGATTCGTCCCATCTCGATGATCCATGCCGACGAAATCAAGCTTTTGCGAAGGGTAAAAATGCACAATCGATACGCACGGGAATTGTTTTGAGAGTTCGGCAACGACATGTTCCGGCCACCGATGCACCAGGACCAAGCCGCGCACGCGACCATCGCGCATGGCCGCCGGCTGTTTATCGGGATCGAGGACGCTGCCGCACTCATTGAAATGCACGTAGTGCACGATGAGGGTGACATTCATACCGGCAGCCGCCTCACTGAGGCCGACCATAAAGCGTGAGTGGGTGAGTGCGCTTTCCGGCGACTGCACCAGAACACCGAGATAAAAGCCGTTCTTGTCCCCGTCGGTGGTGGATTTCATGCGCGGCTTAACGGAGTATCCCAGCTCGGCAGCCAATTTTAATACGCGATCGCGCGTTTCCTGCTTGATTCCCGGCTGGTGCCGCAACGCGCGCGAAACCGTTCCGGGAGCCAGATTAAGTTGTCGAGCCATGAAGGTCTGATTCGCTTTTCTGCCCATGCCCGGAAAGATAATTGCGTCTCGCCCGATTTGCAACGCTGGAATGTCCGGGGCCCGTCCGACATCCGCTCGCTCCTTTCCTTTCGGCGGATCGGCGGGGGCGGCGCATCGCCTGATATCACCCGGATCGCCGCGGCGCGACCCGAGTGTTTTCAATGCGCGCCGGCATACCCCGGCAGATGAAAAAGTCGTCGGCTGAATATCAGAATCCTGCAGTCTCGGATAAACTTCTGCACGGATGACGCACCTTGATCGCCTGATGAGCAGCGATCGCACCGAAAGCGATATGAGTTCACCGAGGAGTTGACCATGCCTTCCAACGCGACCGATTCCATCGTCGAAATGGATAAGATTGAAATGACCGTCCGGGATGTTGTCGGCCGGGAGCCGATATGCGACATGCACACCCACCTTTACCCGCCCACTTTCGGCACGCCGGTGCCGAACCGCACCGGCAGGACGGACGCGTCGGGCCTGATGCTCTGGGGCATCGATGAGCTGGTCACCTATCACTATCTCATTGCCGAGGTGTTCCGCGTTGTCCCCAGTTCGCAACTTCCCTATGAGACATTCTGGAGCTGGCCCAAAGCGCGGCAGGCGGATCATATCTGGAAGTATTTATTTGTTGAAAACACACCGCTAAGCGAGGCGTGCCGCGGAATCCTCACCACGCTCACCCGGCTGGGGCTCGACCCGAATGAAAAATCACTCTCCGTCTACCGATCATTTTTCAATCAGCAGGACCCGGATGAATATATCGACCGCGTGATGGACCTCTCCAACGTCAAAACCATCACCATGACCAATGCCGTTTTTGATGATAACGAGCGGAACCGCTGGCTCTCCGAACCCCCGATTGCCAAAGACTCCCGATTTCGAGCGGTCCTCCGCATTGATCCGCTGGTGCGGAATTTTCCGTTTGCCGCCGATAAACTGCGGCAATGGGGTTACCAGGCAGACAGCAGGCCAACGCCGCCGACCATGGCGGAGTTCAGGCGTTTTCTATCCGACTGGCTTGACCGACAGAGCGCCACATATGTGGCCATGAGCCTCCCGCCGGAATTCCTATACCCGGCACCGGCCACTGATCCTGTCGCCGCCGCCGGTCAATGTGTGCTTGAGGAGGCGATTCTTCCGGTCTGTGCCGAAAGAAAGCTGCCGCTGGCCCTGATGATTGGATCAAGCCTGCAGACCAATCCGGCTCTGCGCGACGCCGGCGATACGGTCGGCAAAGCGGATGTCGGCAGTGTCGGGCGGCTCTGTCGTAATTTCCCGGATAATAAATTTCTGGTGACGATGCTCTCACGCGAAAATCAGCATGAGCTCTGCGTCACAGCGCGGAAGTTCGGCAATCTGATGCCTTTCGGTTGCTGGTGGTTTCTCAACAATCCCAGCCTGATCACTGAAATCACCGAAATGCGGTTTGAGTTGCTCGGCAGGACATTCGTGCCGCAGCATTCCGATGCCCGTATTCTGGACCAGTTGATCTATAAATGGGATCACAGTCGCGAGATCATTGCCGGCGTCATGACGGAGATGTATCGCCGGACGGCCCGGACGGGACGAAAAATCCGTCTGCAGGACATTCAACGGGATGCAACCGCCCTGTTCAGCGGCAATTTTGAGGCCTTTTTGGCCGACCGGTAAATCGCCGATCGGATATCCTCCGTGAACCGTTTTTCCGCACGCAGATGTCAATGTTCGGGCGGCGGCGCTGGTGGGGATGGCCGCCCTGTTCTGCGGTGCAACCTGGACGCCCCTGACCTCCATCGTATTTGCATTTGAAACCACGCTTCGTCCCAACGGATTGGCGCCCATTGTCGCGGGGTGCACAACATCATTTCTGGTCTCCTGCGCGCTGATGCGGGATAATATCCTGACGGAAAAATTCGCTCGCCGTGGCGGCCGGGCACTTTTCAAACCCCACGCCGACTTCATGGACAGTGTGATGGTCATCGACGCCTGCACACGCAATCCCGTCTGCATCCGTGCCGATGAAACCGCGCAGGAACCTCGCATCAAATTAAGCACCGATGAAAAATATATCCCTTATGACGGCTTCCCGGTGCTGGATGACAAGAATCACCTCGTGGGCGTCTTGGCCAATCATGATCTGCTCTCTCCGGATATTGATCCGCCGACCGCCCGTGGTCATTTATGGAGATTGTGCCCTGCGGCGGGCCGACCAGATGATGAATCGACACCGCGTGGGGCGGCTGATTGTCATGGACCGGGATCACCCATCCGAGATCTTGGGCATCATTACCCGCGACGATCTGCTCACGGCTCACCGCCGGCGAAGCTGAACTTCCGATCCGAATTTAACGCCGGGAGGGATGTGAAACGGTTACAGGGGCGATGGCCTGCGGCCCGGTCGGCGGCCCGGCATTGCAGGTATAATCAGGTGCATCGCGACCGATGGCGTCGCAGATGAGGCCTGCAACTATGCCGAATCCGGAATCTCATGGACGGGGAACCCCCGATCGACCGCCGAACCGATTTGAAGCAAGCCGCTATGAAATTGCGGATGATCTTGAAGCCGATCCCCTGCCGCAGACCGAGTTGATCCCGGATAAATCGCAGACGCTTATTTCGCACAACAACAGCCCCGATCTGGGGTTTGAATTCGGCATCAATCCGTATCGCGGGTGTGAACATGGTTGTGTGTATTGTTACGCCCGGCCCACGCACGAAACACTCGGTATGAACTGCGGGATTGATTTCGAATCCAAAATCATGGTGAAGTATGATGCCGCCACCCTGCTGCGCCGCGAATTGAATCGTCCGTCGTGGAAAGGGGGGCGGATATCCATGTCCACGGTTACCGACTGCTATCAGCCCGTCGAGCG
>JAJZNY010000295.1:4892-9299 GCA_021852245.1 Planctomycetota bacterium
ATGCCGGAGGAGGGAATCGAACCCACACTCTCTTGCGAGAACCGGATTTTGAATCCGGCGCGTCTGCCAGTTCCGCCACTCCGGCAATGGGGGGCATCATAATGCAATACGCATGCGGCGCTAAGCGCGGCGTGCATCGGGCCGTTGCGGCGCGTGCGAAACATGCTCAAAGAGCCATAACGCCGGGGTTGGCGGCAAACATGGCGCCCAATCCTCGGGCCGCCTGCGCCCATTCATGGTCCGCTCCATCCTTGTGCCAAAGGTGGCATAGGCATTCCTGCCTGTGCCCAACCGGCGGCACCCAGCCAGGGGCGGGAACCACAGACAAGAATGTCCGTACCACGCTCAGTTGTGCTCGTGGACTCATTACTCGAGCCTCTGCGTTTCGCCGCGGCCTCTGCGGTTAGAAAAAGCAATCCCCTTCGTGCACAGCCAGACATCTGTCTCGCCGGGTGAAAGCTTATAATGATCTTTTGTCCCGGGAGGACGCTCATGGATACTTCCGCCGCACGTTTACGAACGGATCCGCACAATCGGGCCGCCTTTGAATCGCACCCGCGATCCTGGGCCCAAAATCGGTATGTCTACCCGGTGATCTCACGGCGCAGCGGGGGGCTGAGTATCGGCGTCAATCTCAACCCCGATAAAGCGTGCAATTTCGATTGCATCTATTGCAGTGTGAACCGCAAAATTCCAGGCGACCGTCGGCCGATCGATCTGGCCGTGCTTTCCGTTGAACTTGCCGCGATGCTGGACACCGCCCGATCCGGCCAGCTTTTTCAGCATCCGCCATTTGCCGACATCAGCCCTGAATTGCGCCGTCTCAATGACATCGCCTTTTCCGGCGACGGGGAGCCGACAAGCTGCCCGCAGTTGCTTGAAGGCTTCAAGCTCGCTAAAGCCGCGCTGGATGAGAGAAAAATGGAGGGCGTCAAAATCATCCTCATCACCAATGCCACGCTCGTGCATCGGCCTCCGGTTGCGGCGGCGCTGAGTTTTCTCGATGCCTGCTATTCGGAGATCTGGGCCAAACTTGATGCCGGTACGCCGGAGTATTACCAACGGGTGGATCGCACCAACGTCCCGTTTCAGCGCGTGCTGGAAAACATCACCGAGTGTGCGAAACGGCGGCCGATTGTTATTCAGTCGCTGTTTATGAAAGTTCACGGCGTCGGGCCGTCGGATGCCGAGCTGGACGCCTATGCCCGTCGGCTGCTCACCATGGTGCAGGCGGGCGGCAGGCTGCGGCGTGTGCAGATATACACCATCGCCCGCGATCCGGCGGAAAGTTTTGCCAGCCCGCTGGAGGGTGCTGAACTGGAACAGATTGCAGCGCGTGTGCGGCAAATCCTGCCCGCAGCGGCAAAGATCCATTGTGAAGTCTTCCCGTGATTTTGCCCGGGCCGATCATCGGCTGCCGATGCCAGCGAGAAATTCACTCACCAGCGGCCCGACGGTTTCGGGTGCTTCCTCATGCGGAAGGTGCGAGACCTCCGGCAGCAATTCCAATCGCAGGCCCTTGATGTCCTGCTTAAGACGGTGGGGCGTGCTTCCATCCACCAGCCCATCTCTCTGGCCCCAGATCACCAGTGTCGGCTGGCGGATTCGGTCGGCGATCTGGGTGTAATGCGCCAGTTGCGCCGGTCGCGTCGGCAGGGCACGGATCAGGTGCATGAGTTTGAGCCGGTTGGCCAGCGGACGCATGGCAGATTCATATGCTTTTATTAAATCGGGGTGGGCACGCCGCGGGTCGGCGTAGCCGGTGCGGAAGACGGCCTGCGTCAGGCGGTCGGCGGGAAGAATTCGCATCGCAAATTCGCCGATCAGCGGGACGCGGCTGAGTTTATAAAAGCCGGGCAGTCGCTGCGGGTAGGCGGCCGGATTAAATAATATCAACCCTGAAACCCGCCGCGGATGATCAATCGCCGCCATCAGACTCAGCCCGCCCCCCAGGCTGGATCCCGCGAGGATGAATTGATCCATATTCAGCGCCGCCGTTACCGCCACCACATCGGCCGCCAGTTGCGGCAGCGGCATCCCGTGGCGGGGCCAGTAATCGCCGGTGGCAAAATCGCTCCAATCCATCAGCAGCAGATCATGCGTGCGGAGTGTGTGCGGCAGCATTCCCCAGTAGGATGCCGTCGTCAGCCCCATACCGTGGAGAAAGACCAGCACGGGTCGCCGCTTGCTGCCCGCCCGCAGAAACTTAAATGGAACGCGCCGGCGGCCGACGGTGGCGGCATAACTGACCGCGTTGGTTTTTTCGGGCGGATCATCGTAGGAGAATTCCTCGGCCGGTCTTAGGGGCGGAGCGACGGTGCACTGTTCAATGGGGCTTGGCGTCGCCGGGGGGATCGGCGCGGCGGGATCTAAAAACGTGTCGGCGTGCGGTCGCCGAACGGATGGTGATTCTGCCGTGCTCATATGGCCAATTGTAGGGGGGCTCTCCACACCCCGCCACATACTAAGAACCAAGGTGACACAGGCATTCCTGCCTCTGCTCGTCCAAGAACACCAAGCCAGGAAATGGGAGACACAGACAGGAATGTCTGTTTCACGCTCAGTCATTTGCCTGGATCTGTGCCGAAGCCGCCGCGTACCATGGCGTCATCTGCGGTGAAAATAGCTAATCCCATCGAGTGGTAACACGATACGATCGGCCCGGACTCTTTCACCTTTTCCGGTGGAACCAGTACCAATTCAATTCCCTCGAATTCGAGGGAATTAAAAATGAGGCGGGCCGTAACAGTTTCTTTCTCTCTGCAAAAAAATCGACAGAACTAACCGAGGCCAGGGGACTTGTCGCCAGCGCCGGACGCTACGGCGGCGCGAAATTTCTGGACGACGGCTCGGGGAAAGCACGTTGAGCTGAACGGAAGATCAAACCCGGCGGTAAGCCGACCGAGGTACGGGTGATTCCGGAAGATTGGGCGGCCGGCCGACAGTCCCCATCGGCGGCACAGCGGGAAGGGCACACAACACCTGGATTGCCTCGTCTTGGGGCGCAAGTGTTCGCTCCATTGGCTCCGGCGAACTTAACCTCATCGACGCCAACGCCCTGCATGAGGCGATCTTATGTTGGCGAGGGAAAGAGGATCCTATCGCCAACATTTTTACCCCCCCCGGTTAAGAAAGCCAGTGGGGGCCGCCAGGTGCCATATTAGGTAAGCTCGACGAAAATCAACTCAGCGCCGCTCTGCCGGAAATTCAGTACCTCACCCCTATGGACAGGAGGATTATGGGATTTATAATCCGACCTGTCGTTCGCAGGGGATACTCCGTGGCCAAGCTCAACCAAGACCAGATTCGTAAACTCGCACTGCAGATCATTGCCGAGAGGCCCGGCGGTGTGCGTTATGCGGAGCTGGTCCGCGAGATAGTCGGCCGGAACCCCGAAACACCTCAAAATACCGTTCACGGTTCGGTCTGGAACATTGCAGCCTACTTCCCCGATAAGGTCATCAAACCCAGCCGCGGGCTGTTTCAGTCTGTGTCGGCTGAGGGCCAGCCGGTTGAACCAACGGTGGTAGCGGCGAATCACGTGGCCGGGGCGTCGGAAAAAGACTTTTACGAACCGTTCGCAGAGTGGCTGAAGAACGACCTCGATGAGGTGACAGTGGCGAAGTCTCTGGGCGGCGCCGGACTCAAAACCAAGTGGGGAACGCCGGATGTGATCGGCGTATACAAGCCGACGGCTTCGAATTTGATCAAATTTCCCATAGAGATTGTTTCAGCAGAAATCAAAACGGATCCGCAGGAATCTGTGGTCGCATTCGGGCAGGCTGTGGCCTACCGTCTTTTCTCGGCCAAAACCTACGTCGTTATGCCGAACTCGATTTCAAGGGATGACCAGAGCCGCTTGGAGTCGCTCTGCATGCTTTTTGGTGTCGGTCTCGTCCTGTTTGCCAACAAGCCGAAAGAGCCGGACTTCACGATCAGCGTGCGGGCGCAGCGATATCTCCCCGACATGTTCTACGTCAACGAGTTCGCAGATCGGCTCAAGCAGCATAACATGAAAGTCTTTGAAGACCTTTTTGCCTGAGACCGGAGAGGCGCCCATGCCGCCTACTGTTCACGAAAGTACGCAGAATCCGTGTCGACCCACTGAATCGCGCTTCGGTTCTATTTGCCGCCGCTGTCGCCGGGAGTAATAGACGGCCGGCCATTAATTCCGGTTAATGCGATCGCGTAAATTGGCAGATGCGTATGTCCCCCTTGGGGTGATGCGCGATGACTTCCAGCCGCCCGCCTTAGCTTCGCTCCCACTGACGTGGAAGGCCGGGGGGCTATGTTGTGGACACAGCCGAATGGACGAGTGGGAGGGTTTTGAAAGCTCCCGCCACGGACATCGGTGAGATGCCAAGAACCGACCGGCGCGACGCTCCAAGGCTGTTCTGAGTCATCCGT
>JAJZNY010000448.1 GCA_021852245.1 Planctomycetota bacterium
GTCGGATTGCGATTCTCGGCTCCACCGGATCGATTGGATGTAACGCTCTGGAGGTGGCGACCCATCTCCGCAACCGCTTTAAGGTTGTCGGGCTCGCGGCCGGCCGCAATTGGGAAAAGCTCGCATCCCAGGCGGCGGCCGTAAAACCTCGCGTGGCGGTTCTCTCAGATCCTTCCAATGCTGATGATGTGAACAAGCTTCGCGCACGGCTTGAGCGGTCGCGGACAAAGGTTGAACTCGGCAGTGAAGCACTCGAGCGCATGGCGGCTCGTCCCGACGTGGATATGGTCATTGCCGCCGTTGTCGGAGCCGTCGGGCTAAAGCCCGTACTGACCGCCGTGCGGCATGGAAAAGCCGTCGCACTGGCCAATAAGGAAGCGCTGGTTGTTGCCGGCGGACTGGTGATGCCGATGGCCAAAAAATATGGCTCCCACATCATCCCCATTGATTCCGAACACAGCGCCATTTTCCAATCGCTTCGCAGCGGTCGCGCATCGGAAATTCGTCGCATTATCCTCACCGCAAGTGGCGGCCCGTTCCGCGATTGGTCTCCGGAGTCGCTCGCCAAGGCGACGGTTAAGGAAGCCTTGAATCATCCCAATTGGAATATGGGACCTAAAATCACCATCGATTCAGCAACCCTCATGAATAAAGCGCTAGAATTGATTGAAGCCCATTGGCTCTTCGGGTTATCGGCCGATAAGATTGATGTGGTCATCCACCCTCAGTCGATCATTCATAGCATGATTGAATTTGTCGACGGTAGCATTATCGCTCAGCTTGGAACGCCCGATATGCGAACCGCCATTCAATATGCCATGACGCATCCGAATCGATACGACGGCTGCTCGAACCGGCTCGACTGGAACAACGTAAGAACCATGGACTTTATACCCGCGCATGATCGATATCCCGCTCTGAATCTGGGTTACGAGGTCATTCGTCGCGGGGGTACCAGCGGGGCGGTACTTAATGCTGCCAACGAGGTGGCCAATTGGGAATTTCGGCAGGGAAAAATTCCATTTTCCCGGATCGTTGCCGTTGTGGCGGAGGTGCTGAATTCCCATCTGAAATCCGGATTTATTGCCCGGCCCACCCTGGCGCAGTTGCTTGACGCCGATCAATGGGCAAGGCGGCAGACCGCATTGGCCGTTACGTAGCTAAAATGATAAGGTTTGATGAGGTTCCTTCGCATGCAGAAAAATAATCGCGGGCGCAGATGGATGACTCGGCGGGCTCGTCTCACGGGGACCGTCACGCTCATGACGCTGCTGGTTCCCCTCCTGACGGCCGATCTGTTTACCCGATTCTTTAATGGCGTCGGCCAGGTGGCGTTGGTGATCATCGGTTTCGGCGTTCTGGTGTTTTTTCATGAGTTGGGGCATTTCGTCGCCGCCAAGTCGTTCAAGATACGTTGCGATGTTTTCTCACTGGGAATCGGCCCCCGACTTTGCGGCTGGCGGAAGGGAAAGGGATTCAGTTTTGGCAGCGTACCCATTGGCCCTCCCGTTCGGGTTGAGGGGGAAAACGCAAAAATGGTGGTGCCGCAGACGCTCGGTGAGACCGACTACCGTATCGCATGGTTGCCCTTCGGCGGTTATGTGCGGATGCTCGGTCAGGATGACTTGGATCCGACCAAGGTAAGCTCGGATCCCGCCTCATTTGCCAATAAGCCCATCTGGCAGAGGATGATCGTCATCTCCGCCGGCGTGGTGATGAATCTCATTCTGGCATTTATTATTTTTGTCATCGCCTTCCGGATCGGCGTTCCGTTTCAACCGGCCGTTATTGGCGGCGTGGAATACAACAGTCCCGCGATGAAGGCGGGTTTGACGGTAGGAGATCGCGTGATGGCGGTCAATAACCACAAGCCGCTCGGATTTCTGGAATTTGCAGATTTGAAGATGGCTTCCGCTCTCGATACGCCCGGCAAGCCGATCAAATTAACCTATGTCCCGGCTGCCGGTGGGCCGAATCGTTCGGTTGACATCGTGCCCAAAATGTCCAAATCCTCGGGCTTCCTGATGTTCGGCATCGCCGCGCCGGAATCGCTCAAGGTGCTCAAGGTCAAGCCCCGGCAATTGAAAAATCTTCCCTGGGCCGCTCCCATCCTCACCAAAGTCAAGCCCGGCAGCACCATCGTTGCCATTGACGGACACCCCGTCTCCTCTTACGGCCAGCTTTATCAATTTGAGCAGCGCAGCGGCGGCAGCCCGATCCGCCTCACGCTGATATCGTCCGCCGGGAAAAAATATTCCGCACAAGTCGCCCCCACGCTGATACCCCTGCCGGGAGTTACCCACATCCCGGCCATCCTCGGCTATCAGCCACTGATGAAGATTTCTGCGATTGTACCCAAGTCCAGCGCCCAAAAATCCGGCCTCAAACCGGGAGACGTGATTCTGAGACTGGGAACCATCATTAACCCGGATTGGCATCAGATTCGCTCTTTAATAAGCGGTAATCCAAATCAATCCGTCAGCATGCGAATTCTGCGCAACGGCCGGGAGCATACGCTTACCGCTCATATCGGTACGCTCAATGGAAAAGGTTTCCTCGGTATCGAAGCGACGCCGGCGTACCGAACCGATGTATTCGGCCGATCGGATACCGACACCGGATTCAGCAATCTCACCGGTAAATCGTTTACCGGAGTGGCGGTCGTGGCAAGCTCACACCCGTCAAAAGTTGCCTATTCGCCGGTGAAAAATTGGCTCCAGCTTTACAATTTCGCCCTTAAGCATCCCGATACCTTGATCGCCCTCAAGGTGGCCGGGCTTACGTCGCCGGTAATCGTAAAAAATTCCGGCTCTCTTTACGCCGCATTGAAGCAATTTCGCTATGGCCTTTCCCTGCCGCTCAATCCACTGACAGAATTGCAGAAAACCTCCAGCCTCTCCACGGCGCTGGCCATGGGCATAGACCATACCATCCGCTGGATCACCAATACCTACCTGACACTCCGGGGCCTGACCATCGGAACCGTCTCGCCGCATCAACTTCACGGCGTGCTCGGTGTTGCGGCTGTAAGTTACCAGCTGGAGTCGCAGGGGTTCATGTATCTGGTTTACTTTATGGGCCTGATCTCCGTCAATCTGGCGGTGATTAATTTTCTGCCGCTCCCCATTCTTGACGGCGGTCTGTTTGTCATGCTGCTGCTGGAAAAAATCCGGGGGCGGCCTCTCCCGTTAAAAGTGCAGGCGGGCATTCAAATTGCCGGACTCATCCTGATCGGCGGCGTGTTTCTGTACGTTACGCTGTTTAATGATATTCCGATGATTTTTCATCACTGATCGTTTCCGGGTTCTGCAGGACCGGCCGCATGCCCGTGCTGTCGGAATATTGGGCCAACTTCACGCTTTGCCTTCGTGGTACTCCGGCGTCAGAATCCGATCGCCTGTGGCGATACCAGAACCGCCTCGCGATCAGAGAATTTACTGGAATTTGAGGAGAGCAGCAGGGGAAATCACTGCGGGCGAGAGGAGTCGAACCTCCACGTCTTTTGGACACTAGAACCTGAATCTAGCGCGTCTGCCAATTCCGCCACGCCCGCGGAAGCTTTTAGAGTATAAATCAGCCCCGATAATTTCGCCACCGGTGGGCCGGGCCACGGGCGGCAGATCGCACGAGGGCGCCGGCAAGCCGGTGCCGAAAATCGGCGGGGAACCGAGCCGGGCGGGTGCACAGCATAACGAAAAACCCCGGTCAGCTTCCACGCTGACCGGGGTTGGTAAACTCAGCCTTTTCCCCGCCGAAATAGCCAGGGACCCATCAGACCGAGCGCCGCCGGCGGATCAGGAGCCCCAAACCAGCAATACCCATCAGGGCGATCGCAGCCGGCTCGGGGGTGGCGTACGCCGTATCCGGGGTCGCCTTGATACCCGCATCCGACGGATCATTACCAAAGTTCACCGTAACGCTGCTGGTGCCAATCGAATCGGATGTGGTTAATCCAGGCAGGTTGATGGTGAAGCTCTGATTATTGGCCAGCAAGGTTTGGCCCAAAATCGAACTTCCGGAATGATCTTTACCCGCACCACCGCCGCTCGTATTGCCGGGCAGTGCGTTGGAATAAAGCCCATTGCTGTCGGCGTTGCCGATGACAAACTCAGCAATCGGGCCGTTCTGTCCCACACCACTGTTTGCGCCGGTGGCGGGAATTGCCTCGAGCGTGAGTTCGCTCCCCGTAAGCACTTCCCACGCTGCTGTTGAGGTGGTCGTACCGCTCGTGTACGACCCGCCACTTGAGACCGTCACCGTGTTAATTGTCGTATCCTGCAGGCTCGGAGCATTTGAGCGGGTGCCGAGCCCATAAACCCGATGGTATATGAGCGAAACAGCCCATCAACTGCTTGATTTCCGCGGTGAGTTACCGCTATGTGCCACCTGACATCGATTTAGGATCATAAATCTCAGCAACTTAAAACTTGCCGATGCAAATCAGTCCGTATGTTTCCTTTCCGCGAAATATCTGGCGGTGCATGCCCCACGACCGTTCCGCCCGGCGCACCCGGGTAACTGGTCTATTGTTAAGGCCATCATTCCAGGTATGGACAATGAACATATATGAATTCTACATTGGTACACCGCTGGTCTTCTGCGGCCTGCCGACAGCCGAACTCAAATTGCGCTTGCCATACGCTGCAAAAACATGCATACTCGCACTGTGGGCCCGTCGGTAAAACCTTCGTGGTGCTCACAGGCTCGCTGCGGCGACGGTCCGCCGGATTCCGGCGCCCACCGATTGACAACACCGGCCAAGCGGGCAAAAAATAAACGGGTATCGATCGGCCGCTTTGCATCCCTTGTCCGTTGGCTCCCTGCAAGGCGACCATCGCAGCACCAGACTTCCAAGGAAGGTGAATTAAGTTGGAAATGCCGAAAGCCGAATTTCAATCGAGCCGTTGGAAGCGGTTTCTAAATCGCGGAAAATCAGCGGAACTGCGCGAAGAACCCCTTCGCCTGCCACTGCTGGCCATCGAACAACTCGGTGACCTCGCCTTTAGGATGGGGCAGACTCATTCGATGGCGGGCGGCTCGTCATCCGACCGGCTGCTGCTCCGCGTGCATGAAAATGAAAATGTTATTACGCGAACCCACGATCTCATCACCGATGCCGCGGCGCGTCATCAGGCCATATCGCCTGCGTCGGAATGGCTGATTGATAATTTTTACGTGGTGCAGGAGCAGTTGCACCTCATCAAAGAGCATTTTCCACGCCGCTACTGCAGGCAGTTACCCCATATCGATGGTGATCCGCCCGTCCCGCGCATCTTCGACATGATGCTCAAATTGATCAGCCATCTCGACGGCCGGGTAGACATTGAAGCGCTGGATCGTTTTATCTTTTCCTATCAGCAGGCCTCACCGCTGAGCCTCGGCGAACTCTGGGCCGCACCCATCATGCTGCGGGTCGGATTGATTGAAAACCTCCGCCGGGTCTCCGGGATGATCTACGAAGCCCGCAAGGAGCGAAATCTCGCCAATGTATGGGCCGATCGCCTGATTGAAGCCGCCGAGGCGGGTCCGGATCAGGTGATTGTCGCACTCTCCGCGCTGGTCGAATCGCAGCCACCTCTGGAGAGTGCATTTGTTGCTGAATTCATGCGCCGCCTCCATGGCCAGCATGCATCGCTGCACGTGGTGCTCGAGTGGATTTCGCAATCACTGGCGCGTAAAAGTGAAACCCCTGAACGCATGGTCGTCCTGGAAAGCCAGCGCCAGGCCGCGGATCAGGTTTCCATGGGCAATTGTTTTGCCAGTTTCCGCTTTCTGGATGCCACCGACTGGGGAAAATTTGTTGAACGCCACAGTATGGTCGAGCATGTTCTGCGGCAGGACCCCGCCCAAATCTACGCCCAATGCGACTTTGCCACGCGCGATCGAGCCCGGCATATGGTGGAGCAACTCGCCCGACGGGCCGCGATACCCGAACATCGGGTGGCCGACGCCGTGATTGAATTGGCTCGCAGCAGCAACGCGGACACTCCAATAAGCAGGGTCCAATCCCATGTTGGCTGGTATTTGCTTGATGATGGTGTTCGCCAGCTTGAACACCGACTGCACGTTCGCCCCCGCCTCTCCGATTCGCTGAGCCGATTCATCCGTCGCATCGCGCTTTTCAGTTATCTTTTTCCCGTGGTCGTCATTGCAGCGGCGATCACCGCGGCGTGGTGGCTTGGATTTATGCCCACGCTGCCGATCGGAGTGGCCGTTGCCGGGTTGGCGGTTATGGCAATGGTGGCAGTGCAATGCGCCGTCTCGATCACCAACTATTTCCTCACGCGGATCGTGAGTCCGAAAATTCTTCCACGTCTTGATTACGAATCGGGAATTGATCGGCAGCACAGCACGTGTGTGGTCATACCCTGCCTGATCACCGATGCGGCAGAAATTGCCGAACTCGCAGAATCATTGGAGATTAAATATCTCGCCAATCGGGACCCGCATCTCTCCTTCGCCGTGCTCTCCGATTTCGTCGACCACACCGAAGAATCACATCCCGACGATGAGAAACTCCTCGGGCAGATGATTGAAAAAATCGATGCGCTCAATCATCGCTACGGCCGCCTGGATCATCAGCCCTTCTGCCTCTTTCATCGGCCGCGGACATGGAATGCATCGGAAAAAGTCTGGATGGGGCGGGAGCGCAAGCGCGGAAAGCTTGAGGATTTCATCAACCTCATTGCCGAGGGAAATGCCGACGCATTTGTCAAGGTGATCGCCGCTCCTGATCGCGTGGCGCAATGGAAATTCATACTGACGCTCGACGCCGACACGCAACTGCCAAGTGGTACCGCCGCGGAGATGATCGGCACCGCCGCCCATCTTCTCAACCTACCCATTTACGATCCGCATCGGCGCAGGGTTGTCCGTGGATACACCATTCTTCAACCGCGCGTCAGCACAACCTTGACATCCTCCCGCCAATCGCTCTTCGCCCGCTTATTTTCCGGCGAGCCCGGCATCGATCCCTACACTCGGGCGGTCTCGGATGTTTATCAGGATCTGTTCGGCGAAGGATCATTCATCGGCAAGGGGATTATTGATGTGGAATCGTTCCACAAGCTTCTCGCCGGGCGATTGCCGGAAAATATCGTCCTGAGTCACGACTTGCTTGAGGGCTCGTTGACGCGTGCGGGGTTGGTCAGCGACATCATGGTGCTTGAAGATCATCCACCCACGATTCTGGCCGAACTTCGACGCCGCCACCGCTGGGTGCGTGGCGATTGGCAGCTTTTGCCATGGGTGGCGGGCCTTATGCCCCCCGGGCCTGCGGGCAAACCCCCCGTTCGCTTAAATGCACTGGCCCGGTGGAAACTCTTCGATAATCTTCGCCGCAGTCTCGTCCCGGCTGCTACCGTGACCATGTTCATCATGGCGTGGACACTGGCCGCTGATCCGGCATGGGCAACGGTGACGCTCGCGATTCTTGTCATTGCCCCGGCACTTCTGGCGGGAGTCCTTTCCGCCGCCGCTAAATCTAAAACCGTTCCCTGGGGAATGCATCTGCACGATTCCGCATGGCGTCTATTAAAAATTCTGGGTCAATCCGCCGTCGGGCTCATGATGCTCCCGGTCGAGGCACTCACAAGTCTTGATGCGATTGCTCGCAGTCTTTATAGGCTTTTGATATCCGGCCATCATCGACTGCAGTGGCAGACCAGTCGGCACGTTCTGAGAACCGGATCGACCGATCTGGCTCCGTTTCTGCAGGCGTTCATCGGCGCTATTCTTCTGACCATTGCGGCGACGGCTCTTGTCGTTTCAGAGCAGCCCGGGGCTCTTCCGGCCGCGCTGCCGCTGGTGGTGATCTGGTTGGCTGCGCCATTCATCGCTTGGCTGCTTTCCCGGCCTATCGGTGAGCGACCGAGTCCCATATCGCCAGCGGATGTTAAATTTCTCCGCATGATGGCCCGCAAAACCTGGCGGTATTTTGAAGAATTTGTAGATGAGAAAACCCATTTTCTGCCGCCCGACAATGTTCAGGAGATTCCGCAATTAACCGTCGCACCCAGGACCAGCCCGACCAACATCGGCCTGGCCCTGCTGGCGAATCTCGCCGCATTTGACTTCGGTTGGATCACGCAGCGTAAACTGCTGGATCGCACGGCTCAAACCTTTGACACGCTTAAAAAGCTCGTTCGTTATCGTGGCCACTTTCTGAACTGGTACGACACGCAATCATTGGAACCGCTCCATCCCCGCTACGTGTCGACCGTCGACAGCGGAAATCTGGCGGGGCATCTGTTTGTGCTACGATCCGGTCTGATCGGCATTCTGCGCGAACCGATTCAATCACCCCAATGCTTCCACGGACTTCAGGATACGCTCGATGTGCTTCGCGAAGCCGTTGAGTCAAAAAAATCCGACGCGTCCGGCAGCAATGCCGTCGTCAGCGCCCTTGATGAAATTGACGATTGGATCACTGCTGCCCAACAAATAAATCCGTCCCGCACCGCCGGAATATGGCGGGCGGTGAAGGTATTGCGGCAGTCCGTCGATTCTCTCCAAAAGGCGGTTGCAGCGGCGACCGCTGATACCGATGCCGCCTGGTACGCTGCAGCGGCACAGGCCCAGATTCACGACGCGGCGGATGAGATGTGCCAACTGATGCCCTGGCTGACATGGGCACCGGATCAATTGGAAGCTCTCAAGGCGACGCTGCCGTCGGAGGCGCTGGCCGCCCTGGCACGTCTGGAAGCCATATCGCCGTGCAGCAGTCTGCAGGACATGCACTCGGAACTGGGTGCGGTGACCTCTGATTTGCAGAACATCGTGGATCACTGCCGTGATGATGCATCGCGGGGCCAATGTCAAATAGTTTTTGCGGTGGCGACACAGGCGCTTAACGCCGTCAGGTCCCGAATCAAGCGGGTCGATCACCTCTGCGCCGAGTGCGGCAATCTGGCCGACATGGACTTCCGATTTCTGTATAACCCGACCCGCAAGCTGATGACCATCGGATTTAATATCGAACAGAACAAGGCGGACGACGGCTATTATGACCTGCTCGCGTCCGAGGCCCGTTTGGCCAGTTACGTCGGCATTGTGTCCGGGCAACTTCCGCGTGAACATTGGTTTGCGCTGGGCCGACAGTTGACCTCGGTCGGCGGCAAGGCGGCACTGCTCTCCTGGAGCGGATCCATGTTTGAATATCTCATGCCGCTCATCGTCATGCCCAGCTATCCGCAGA
>JAJZNY010000357.1 GCA_021852245.1 Planctomycetota bacterium
TGAATCTGGGCGATCGGGATCAGGCGTGGGGTATTTATGCCCTGTGGCTTGATCCGCAGAATGGCGTTTAAGTCGGTCGAGATGGCGGAAGGCGGGCATGCAGGCCTGGATAACGGGAATTATCAGCCAGATCAACGATGCGGACATCTCGGCCGCCATGGGAGTGGCGCCGGCGGTGTATCTGGATCGCGCCCCGGAGTCGGCAACGCTGCCGCTGGTGGTGATTGCGGCAAAGAAGTCGGTGATGACGCATGATCTGGCGATGAATCAATACATTCAGGCGGAGGCGGAGATTGCGGTTTATGCGACGCAGCTGTCCGCGGCTCAGGCGGGTGCCGACGTGATGGTCGCGGCAATCGACGGCGTGAATTTTGCGGTGCAGGGGGCGACTCTGCTGTCGAATCGGATCATCGAATCGCCGGCGGCGACGATTTCACTGCTGAATTCCGCTGCCGAGCCGGTCTACAAAATCGGGCTGGGCGTCGGGGCGATCCTGTTTGTGCTGAAATAATCTGCAGCAAGCCGGTGATGAATCAGAGCATGGTGCGGGGTTACAGATGAACACATCCATTCCGCCGGGCATTTGGCAGGCAAATGTCGAGTTGCCTGCGGGTATCAGCCTTAATGTGGTGCAGGCGGAACTGCGGGAGGAATTTCGGCAGACCGATTCGACTGCTTTTGCGGATGGGAGTTTCACCAGCAGCATCATGACCGGCCAGCAACTGCGCGGCAGCATCAGCGGTCTGGTCAACAGCCGTGCACCGGGGCTTGGAACTTTATTTAACAGCGTACCGATCACCTTCACGGCGGCTGGCGGAGAAAGCATCACCGGCACATTTAATATCTATGGGTTTCAATGGTCGCTGGCGGCTGATGAGCTCACGGCGTTTACGGCATGGGTGGTCTCCACCGGGCCCTACACGGTAACCTAGGGGCCGACAAGCTGAGTCTTTACCTTTCAGCGATGACGCTGGCGACGGCAGCGATGTCCGTGTGGCTGATGCTGATGTGCCAATATTGGATGCCCAGTTCCCCGGCCCGGACCGCTGCGGCCCCGCGGAGTGTAATCAGCGGTTTGCCCAGCGGGTCGGGCAGAATCTCCATGTCCAGCCAGGAAATCGAATCGCGAAAACCGGTGCCGAGGGTTTTGACAATGGCTTCCTTGGCGGCAAAGCGTCCGGCGATGTGCGGCACCTGAAATTTATATTCCGAAAACCAGCGGCGCTCGGCATCCGTAAAACAACGGTTCAGGAAGGCGTCGTCGTGCTTCTCCAGCATGCTCTGGATGCGGGCGAGTTCGACCAGATCGACTCCGTGGCCGAGAATCGGCATCATTTCCTCCTTAACAGCAGGACGGCGGATCAGATAGTCGCTATCATGCACGCGTGTGGCGTAAACATCAAATAATTCAGGCCGCATGGAAATGGAGATAAGCGTATGCAGGACGCCGAGAAGTGGGCATGGGGGCGATGGAGCGCTGCGCACCTGCTGGTGGAGTGGGTGGTGCCGCCGCAACTCTCCGGGGATGAGCGAAAGTTGATCGATCAACTCTGGAAGATGGAGGCGGATAAAGCGGCCGCACGCGGGCGGGTGTTATTTGACGGTCCGATTGCGGCTCTGGCGGGATGGGAGCAGCGCGACGCGGCGCTGGTATTAAAGCTTTATCCGGCGAAATATTCGGAATTTCAGATGACGTGTGTGCGCCATGCCGACCGGTTTGACGACCGGGCCCGCCGCCCCGCCGTCGGTTCCAGCATTCTCCTCACACAGGGTGGGAAGGGATTTCTGGGATTGCGCGGCCGATCGGTGGCGGCATATCCGGAGCACCTGCATCTCTTCGGCGGGATCATCACGCTGGCCGAGGGAACCACTGGGCTGGATATCATGCATGAATTGCAGCGGGAAATGCACGAGGAACTGGGCCTGGCCCCGGCGGATCTGGTGACGGCACCGCTTCTTTGCGGCCTGTTCTATGAGCCGAATCTGCACCAACCGGAACTGATATGGACGGGGGCGATACGCAGCGGTCGCAATGTGGATTTAGCCGTGAATCATGAACACAGCGGCCTGCTGCGGGTTACCTCCGCGGAACTGACTAAAGGGAGCCTGCCAAATCCGGTTACACCTGTCGCCCGCAAAGCTTTGGAGTTGTTGCAGGTATAACGCGGGGATAAAATTAATTCGTGTTGGTTGCCCGCAGGGTTTAACGGAGAAAGGTTTTCGGTTGGTCGAGCGGCGGCACTACAAGAATGCACCTATCGAGAATGCCTTGATCGACGTGCAGGTGCTGCCGGCGGCTTTGGTGGATTTGGCGCTTCTTGCTGCGCCGCCTGCCGAAATTCGGGAGAAATACCCCGAGAGCCACCCGGTCATCTCTGGGAACGCCCAGATCAGCCTCGGAATGGTGTCGTCGGCGAACTTCCAGCCCAGCCAGATCGGTTATTTCCGTGGAAGCCCGTCAAGGCCATCCAGTTTCCAAGTGCGGCAAAACGGGCTTACGGCAAATCGATCTCGCCCTTACGAAAGTTGGGAGGTACTTCTTGGCGATTTCATGGAGTTATGGAACTGGTTCTCATCCGTAACACACGTTGCTCAGATCACGCGGATCGGGGTGCGGTATGTGAATCGGTTTCATCTTCCGCAGCCTGCGGAAGATTTCAAACGGTTCTTCACCACATTGCCAACGATCGGCGATGGTCTGCCCGGTGGCCTGACGACATTCGGCATGCAACTCCAGATCCCCGTCCCTGAAAGTAGCGATATCGTTATTCTCAACCAAGCCATGCCTCCATTCGCCCAGGGCGAGACGCCATCGGTGATATTGGATATTGACGTTGTGCGGCCAACACCGACGGCAGGCTCGGATGTTGAGAGGGTTCTCAACGCACTGCACGCGATCGAGAGTAAGTTTTTTGAAGATTCAATAACCGACGTAACAAGGGAGTTAATCAAATGACGATCGCATTTCCCCTCCCATCCCCTGACTCATCCGTTCGGCCTTCCGGCCCATCGTCGCACGTGGGTTATGAGAACGCTGCTCGCGCAGACTTCCCATCCACCACGCCCGCTGATGAGGTAAGTGTAGATGGCACGCTGAGGTCGGTTCCCTATCAAGGTTGGTCGGCCGCGGCGATAGATTTCCCCCCGATTGATTACGCGGTTGCGGAGAAAAGCCTCCGCGACTACTGCGCCGCGATTGGCGAGGACTTTAACGTACTGGTAAAAGGGGCCGGGGCCCGCGCGCCGGGCGAACTTAAACCGTGGGAAGGCGAACCGGGTAGCGCAGAATTTAATGACATGGTGTTGGGCGACGACGAGGCGGTTGGTGGCGATATGTCCTGAATGGTCGCAAGACGGTCCGTCAACGCGGGGAGCCGAATTCCGGCTATGCGTTGCCGAGGCGTACCGGATGGCTCACGTTGCGGCGCGGGCGGGTACCGTGGTGGACCCGGGTGCGTGCCGCGATTGGCACCGCACCATGTTCGCTCCGTCGGTTCCGATGGATTACTACGCCGGTAACTTCAGGCAGCTTGATCATCGCCGGCCCTGCCTGGGAGTGGACGTCAAGGTGGGGAGCTGCTACGGGACGCCGCCCATGTTTGTCCCGCAGGCCACAGAGATGCTTTTTCGCTGGCTTGGCCGTGAAATCGTCGCGCTGCGCGCCCTATGGAATGGCGTACTGGGCGAAGAACAGTCGAAGAGGGCTGCGATCCTGCTCGGGGAATTTGCGTCGCGGTTTATCAAGATACATCCGTTTGTCAACGGCAACGGTAGAACTTCCAGACTACTTCTGGCCTGGGGCATGATGTATTTCGGGTTCAGGCCGCCGTTTACGGTGCACATACGCCCGGAAGGCAGAAGTTACGCGTGGGTCATGCAGCAGGCAATGAACGGCAACCCGGCGCCGCTGCAGCTCTTTCTTCTCAACAGCATCCGCCAGCGGGGCAGCGGTACTCGCTGAAACCATCATCCGCCCTTAAAATTCAGCCTTCGGGCGGGAGACGTTTAAAGCCCGGTCGAAGAAAATTGCGGAGGTTGTATGGATCGAACATTGATTATTCTCAAACCGGACGCCGTGCAGCGCGGGCTGATGGGGGCGATTATCAGCCGCTTCGAGGCCAAGGGCCTTGCCGTGATGGCCATGAAGATGGTGAAGTTGAGTCGTGCAACGACCGAAGCTCATTATGAGATGCACCGGGAGAGACCGTTTTTCAATTCGCTGGTGAATTTCATGACCAGCGGCCCGGTGGTGCTGATGGTGCTGGAGGGGAATCATGCCGTGGATGTGAGCCGCAAACTCATCGGGGCCACGGCCGGTTTCAAGGCGGAGCCGGGGACGATCCGCGGCGATTTCGGCATGTCGGGAGCCAACAATCTGATCCACGGAAGCGATTCGAATGAATCGGCGAAGATTGAAATCGACCGATTTTTCAAGCCGGAGGAATTCTGCTCTTACGAACCCGCACTGCGAAACTGGATTTACGACATGAGCGGCGGCAAGCCGCAGTAAAATTCCCGCCCACCGGGCCAGAAGGAGGCAACGCCATGATTATTAAAAAAACATCATCGATTGCGCGGACGCCGGTCAGCATGCCCGGTGCCACCGATACGGATATGCAGATGCTGCTGGGGCCGGGCGACGGCTGCCCGAATTTTGCCATGCGTAAATTTACCGTCCATCCGGGCGGTCATACGCCGCACCATCAGCACGACTATGAACACGAGGTACTGGTTCTTGCAGGACGGGGACATGCGGTGATGCCCGACGGCACGCGGCAGTTGCTTGAGCCGGGGGATGTCGCCTACGTACCGGCCAATCAGATGCATCAGTTTCTCAATGCGGGGCCGACCGATTTTGAATTCATCTGTCTTGTCCCGGCCAAAGTCCATCAGCCGGTGAACTGCAGTTGATGCAGCACGGATGAAATGAGGGCCTATGCACGCCTCATCAACCGCCGACACACCGTCGCGATCCGCAGCGAAGATGCCGCCCATTCTCGTGGCGGGCAATGAATTGACGATCTACGCCGAGGCGGCGCCGCTCTTTGAATCGATGATCATGGACATACGCTCCGCCCGCCGGCGGGTGTGGATGGAAACCTATATTTTCGCCGATGACGGAAGCGGAAGTCGAATTGCGGAAGAGCTTTCGGCCGCCGCCCAGCGCCGGTTGGACACGCGGCTGCTCTACGATTCGGTGGGATCGATGCTGACGGAAAAATCGTTCTTTTCTGACATGCGGGATCAGGGGGTTGATGTTCATGCGTATCACACCTTTTTTGAGGCCCTGCGGCACTTTTCTCCGCTGCGGATCATGAATCGGCGCGACCACCGCAAGCTGCTGATTGTGGATGATGAGATCGTCTATTTCGGCGGGATGAATATCGTGGATCATGGGCGGGATTTCAGATATCTCAACACCCCGGAGGAAGCCGCGCCCACCGTTGGCTGGCGCGACTTTCATGTGCGGCTCAAAGGGCCGGCGGCCCAGCAGGTGGCGGCGAGTTTTGAGCGCAGTTGGGATCAGGCGCACGGCAGGCCGATATCCGTTCGGCCGCGGGCGTATCGGCGCGTGCATCTGCCGCAGCATGATGAGTCGATTCATTTTTTTGACAGCGGGCATGGGCTCGGATACAGCCGGGCGGACCGGGTGTTCCGGCGTATCCTGCGTGGGGCGCAGCGCGAGGCGGTGATCGCGATGGCCTACTTTGTGCCGGTGCGGCGCGTGCTGGGAGCGATCCTGCGGCTGCGGCGCGACAGGCGGCGGGTGCTGGTGGTGGTGCCGGCAATGGGAGATATGCCTCTGGTGCGCCATGCAAGCCAATATTTATATCGTAAATTGCTCAACCGCGGTGTCCGTATATTTGAACGCAGTAACCGCATGCTGCACGCGAAGCTGGTGATTGTGGACAAACGCTGGACGATCTGCGGCTCGTCGAATATGGACCCGCGCAGTCTGTGGATCAATCAGGAATTTCTGGCGGTTATTAAATCGGACGCCTTTGCGCGGGCGGCCCGCAGCATCGTCGCCTATGAACTGCACCATTCCCGGCGCGTCTCGCCGAATGAAACACGCCCGATCCATATTCGCATGCTCTGCGGTCTGGCGTGGCTGCTGCGCTGGTGGCTTTGAGGGGGAAGGAAGATCATGGACACTGAATCGATGGAACAGGCTGTGGAACGCATCAACCGGCTTCGCGATCAGATTCGACATCACGACCGGCTTTATTATCAGTTGGCCAGCCCGGAAATTACCGATCAGCAATACGATGCGCTTCTGAGCGAACTCATCGAACTCGAACGCCGCCATCCCGAACTCGTCACGCCGGATTCACCCACGCAGCGTGTGGCCGGTGCACCGATTGACGGCTTCCGCACCGTTACGCACACCATTCCGATGATTTCAATTGATAACACCTACAGCGAGGGGGAAGTGGCGGCCTTTGATCTGCGTGTTCGCAAGGCGCTGGAGGGGGACCAACCGCTTTACATCTGTGAACCGAAGATTGACGGGGTTTCACTCTCGCTTCGCTATGAAAATGGTCTGCTGGTAACGGCGGCAACGCGGGGCGACGGCGATCGCGGCGATGATGTCACCAGCAATGCCCGCACCATTCGCGATATTCCGCTGCGGCTGGAATTTCTTCCCGATCTGATGCGCGACTCGTCGGGATCGCACTGGACCGGCCCGGCAACGGTACCGAAGGTGGTGGAGGTGCGCGGTGAGGTGTTTTTGACTCGGCAGCAGTTTGCGGCCATCAATCAGCAGCAGGAGGAGTTGGGGCTTGAGGTCTACGCCAACCCGCGCAATACCGCCGCCGGAACACTCAAACAGCTTGATCCCGCAGCAGTGCGGCGGCGCGGCTTGAAGTTTCTGCCGCACGGCCAGGGGGTGATCGAAGGCTTTACCTTCACCAGCTATCGGCAGTGGCTGGCGTTTCTTCGGGCATGCGGATTTGGGGTAAGTCCATATGTTCAGGCCGCCGCCGATCTGGAGCAGGTTCATCAATACATCCGGCATTTTTCCACCGTGCGGAAGGATCTGCCCTACGACACCGACGGTGTGGTGATCAAGGTGGATTCATTTGCCCAGCGGGAGGAGCTTGGTTCGACGGCGCGGGCGCCGCGCTGGTGCATTGCCTTCAAATATCAGCCGGAGCAGGCCGAGAGCGAACTGGTGCGGGTGGTTTTTCAGGTGGGCAAAACGGGGACAATCACGCCGGTGGCGGAATTTGATCCGCCGGTATTCATCAGCGGCACGCACGTCTATCGGGCCAGCCTGCACAATTTTGATGAAATCGGTCGCAAGGATATCCGCCTGCATGACCGGGTGATCATTCAAAAGGCGGGGGAAGTGATTCCGTACGTCGTCGGTTCGGTGCCGGTAAAGCGACCGCCGCATGCCGAACTGATCCATCCGCCGTCGGCCTGCCCGAGCTGCCAGGGGCCGGTGCTGCAGGACGGCGGGTTTGTCCGCTGCACCAACCCGGCCTGTCCGGCGCAGTTACTGGAACGAATCCGATTTTTCGGCGGTCGCGACCAGATGGACATTCATCATCTGGGGCCGTCTGTTATTGAACAATTGGTATCCACCGGCGCCATCCGCACGATCGCAGACCTGTACCGCCTGCGCAAGGAGCAGGTGATGGCACTGCCGCGGATGGGCGAAAGGTCGGCGGAGAATCTCATCGCCGGAATTGAGGAAAGCAAAAATCGCGGCCTCGCGCGCCTGCTCGCCGGCCTCGGCATCCTGCATGTGGGAATTAATACCGCGGAAGATATCGCGGCGGCGTTTCCGACCCGCGAAGCGCTCACGGCGGCAAGTGAGGATGATCTTCAGCGTGTGCCGGGGGTGGGGGAAGTGGTGTCGAAGAGCCTCTACCGGTTTCTGCATCAGCAGCACGGCGCCGAACTTCTGGCGGAACTTGAATCACTCGGCGTCTCGACGCGGGCGGTGAACGCCGCCACAGGGACCGGCCCCCTGACGGGGCAGTTGTTGGTGGTGACCGGCACGCTGGAAAAATACACGCGGTCGCAGATCAAGGCGCTCATCGAGCGGCACGGCGGAAAGATGAGTGAAACCGTCAAAAAAGGGGTCAACTATTTGGTGGTAGGAGCGGATGCCGGCAGCAAGCTCGAAAAAGCCCGGCAACTTGGAATCCCCATTCTGGATGAAGCGGCATTGGAGAAGTTGATCCAATAACGCGGCATGAATCCGGGCGAAGCCCGAGTGCAATTCAGGACGGCCGATCCGAGGCGGCCTCCCATGCCGTCGGGTGACAATGGCAATCGATGAGATGATCATTAATGATTCCCGTCGCCTGCATGAAGCTGTAACAGATCGTTGACCCCACAAAACTGAATCCGCGCCCGCGGAGGTCGCCGCTGAGCTTGCTGGATAACGAATCGCTGGTGGGAACATCCGACGGCAGGCGCGGAGAGCGTACCCACGGTCGGCCGTCCACATAACGCCACAGCCATGCGTCAAACGAACCGAATTCTTCCTGCACAGAGATAAATGCCCGGGCGTTCTGGACCGCGGATTCGAGCTTCCTTCGATTGCGGATGAGCCCGACATGACCGAGCAATTTTTCAATTCGCTTTGCGGTGAATCTTGCGACGAGCTGCGGGTCAAAATCATTAAACGCCTCGCGGTACGCCGCACGCTTTCGGAGTACGCATTCCCAACTCAGTCCGGCCTGGGCACCTTCAAGTATGAGAAATTCAAAGAGCTGCCGGTCGTCGTGCACCGGCCGGCCCCATTCGTGATCATGGTAATCGGCCAGCAACTCCCCCTTGGCCCACGGGCACCGGCGGGGTGCGGAGGCGAGATTTGGAGTCGGGCGTTTTCGCCTTGGATTTGGCATCGGGTTGTACCTTTATTTATGCTGCCGAGCCTTTATCATTCTGTCAACCGATATCGGGATGCCCACCAGCTGTTTCTCCAATGAGATCATGGATCATATAGCCTGATAGTCTCTCTGTCAACCGATATCGGGATGCCCACCAGCTGTTTCTCCAATGAGATCATGGATCATATAGCCTGATAGTCTCTTCGTTCCAGCGGTCCGCAGGCTTAACGTAATGCCCAAGCGTGGCTAGAATGCAGGCGTGGGTGGATATTGGTTTTCCGCCCGGCTCGGTTTGGCCCCTGTTGAATGCGATAAGGATTGATCTATGCCG
>JAJZNY010000378.1 GCA_021852245.1 Planctomycetota bacterium
ATTTGCCGTACATGACGTATTGGTACTTATCCAGCCTCAGATGGCCTTTCTGACGATTGACACCATGGCACATGATGCAATTCTGAATAAAGATCGGCTGAATCAGGTGGCGATAGACGTTCATTGAGTTGTCAAGCGAAACAGGCCTGACATCGGCCGTAGCCGAAGCTTGAAATTCTCCACCACCAGTTGTGGAAAACGCGGAAAGATAGCTTTTGCCGTTAATGGCACCCGCCACGCCAGCTCCGGCGACGACGCATCCGGCCAACAAAGCGGCCGCACACCATCGGAGGTTATTCTTCCATTCTCGATCAGACATACCCTGCTGCCCTTTATCTTGATTTACCGTAACACCGAGTTCACCATCCCCGGCAATATACCGGTTGAGCACAATAGGAACGACGCATCGTCCGCAATGTTGCAAAAAATTAGAAGTTTGGCAGATCGCTGATTCCGCCGTCACCGGTCACCACGAGGTGAGGAATAAAATTCTGCTTCTTAAACTTGTTTATCACTGCATTGCTGACCTTATGGTTGGGGACGCTCAGATAGCGAAGTTGCCGGAGATGATTCAGGGTCAATAACCCCGCGCCGTCCACGTGTGTATGCCGCAGATGCAATGACTTCAAATTGACCATTTTATTGATAACGATCATGGCACGGTTGGTGATCGACGTGGAATCCAGATTCAAGCGCTCAATGTTAAGACGTACTGGACTCAGCAGGCCGAGGTTTTGATCGGAAAAATGGGGGTTTTTTCCGGCCGAGCAACGCAGCATACTTGATTGCGGGCTTAAAAATGTGATCTGCATGCCACTGCGTTGAGCGAGGCGTGGAAGCATCGCTTCCACTTCTTTACGAGGGAGCGGTTTTTGCGATTGCGCTTCCAGGAAAAGTTTCCGAATGTTGGCCGTAATGGACGCGGGTGGGGCGGCTTCCATCAGGCTGACGCGATTGGGCACACCGGCCTGTACCCACCAGCACAATATGGCGATTTCTCTGCGGGTCAGCGGCGTGTGCCCGCTCGGCGGCATTCGATGGCTTTTGCCGACGGGTAATTCAATACGCTGAATCAGGATGCTTCGAGCGGGGTGGCCCGGCAGGACGACAGGCTGTCCATTTCTTCCATGCATGAGCCGTCGATAGGAGTCAAGACGCAGTCCCCCTTTTTGCCGGTTCGGCCCGTGACAGGTTACACAATTTTGGGTCAGGATCGCCTGAACAATTTGCGGATATACCAAGGCGTTGGAAATGTGCGAAAGCTTCGGCAAAGGTGCAGGCGCCTGGCGGGTTGAAATTCCCAATAGTTGCTTGATGGGGCGTGGGGCGTAGTGCGTCAGGTAATCGCTTCCATACGTCATCGATCCGCCAAGATGACCGGTAATCGCGACGACGACAAGCGTGATGGCCAGAGTCAGAAAATAGCTCCTGAACCATTTCTGTCGTGTTTCGATGAGCATGATGACGCATAACGCGGCTACGGTGACGCCCAGCCACCGGTGCCAGAAAAGAATTTGCGGGTTATAGTCGCCGCCGGTCGCAAGTAACCACCCGCATGTTGCGGTGATCAGCGCACAAATGGCGAGGATGGGGACGACCAGCATTCTGACTTTGCTGACGCTTTCCCGGTAAGTTCCTCTGATTCCAGCGATTTCCAGAATGGCCAGCAATACCAGCATCCCGATCGGCAGATGTACAAGTACGGGATGGAAACGTCCAATGAAAAGAATCCAGTTGGTCATGGCGATCAACATGGCGGGGAAGTATAAACGCTTTGCCGAGAATGGGCACCAGGCACAGGTTCTCGATGATGACACTGGTTTTTATGTCGAAATCGCGCTTTTTCCAAACCGTTGTGATGGTACAAAATATACCCTCGCCGGTGTAAAAAATTCTACCTTTGACGTTAAAACAACAACCTTTAATATATGCTTCGTTTGGCGGTCGCCTGCGCCGCAGTGCGGTTCAACAGGGGCGTCTGGTTCAAGGAGTATTGCGTGCGTAGATACCTCATCTTGATCACATTCATGATTTTTGCCTCCATGGCGATCAATCCGGCTGGGGCGGCTCCGCGTATACGCATCAATCTTGACGGTCCATGGCAGATTGCCAAGGCGCATCTGATCCCCTTGGGAAGTGATGCGGTTGCGCTCCATGGATGGCGCTGGAAAAGAGCCGGTTTGGGTATTAATTCGCCGCCAAATGCCGTGCCGCCCGCGATATTGACGGCTCTCCACGGTTGGCATCGATACCACAAAGGTCAGGTACTCTTCCATGGCAACCCCGGATATGCATGGTTTCAGACTGAGCTTCCCGGTCTCCATAGTACGCATTTAAGTCCCGTCATGCTTGAGTTCCACGGAGTTGTCACGCGCGCCGTTATTTATCTCAACGGTAAGCTCGTTACCGACCATCGCGGCGGAGATTTCTGGTTTCAGGTACCGCTGCCGATGAGCGATTTCAAATCGGGTGGAAATATCCTCACCGTCCTGGTGCACAGCCCGCCCAATGCCATTCTGAAACAGATCAGCGATTTCGGGAAGCCGACGATGTCAAGGGTGATGTACGGCCGTTATAACCCGAGGCTGTTTCCGCCGACTCAATCCGGTCTGCTTGCCGATGGTCATGCGGTGCTGGTTCCCAATGACTACATCGTCGATGGAACCTTTAATAAAAATGCCAATGGTTCCCACGGTTATCTTCACGTTTATCCCGTTTGGTATCGGCGCACGTTTACGGTGCCGGCGTCCGCCAGGGGCCGGATATGCCAGTTGCGATTTGGCGGCGTCTTAAGTGATGCCGTGATCTACCTCAACGGTCATTACATCGGTGAGCACGCCGATGGTTATTCTCCCTATCGGTTTGATGTATCTCGATATGTGCATTTCGGCGGCAGCAACACGCTGGTGGTTTATGTCGATCCCCGTTTGCGGGAGGGATGGTGGTATGAGGGCGGCGGGATATACCGCCACGTATCGTTCGTTGCACTGCATCGCCTGCACGTATCCCGCTGGGGCACCTTTGTCATGTCGCAGGTGCCGGGGTATATCCGCCGCGGAACGCATGGAAATTTGCGTGCCGATGCCAATCTGATCATTCAAACCACGGTTACCAATCAGTCCGACCACGCCAGGACGTTTATTTTAAGTTCGACGGTTTTTGGCCCCGATGGTGCGATCGTTGGCAGTCGCCTGTCATTGGAAGTGCAGGGCGCGCACAGTCGCACAACGTATACCCAGACCCTGCCGGCGCTCCATGCCGCACTCTGGTCTCTGCACCATACGAACATGTACAAATTGCAGACCAAGATTTTACGCCATCCGAATGTGGTAGACGCCAAAACCATCCACTTCGGCATTCGTACCATTGAGTACAATCCGGATACCGGATTTTACCTGGATGGCCGACATGTGGAATTGGACGGCACCTGCAACCATCAGGATTTCCCGGCAGTTGGAGTGGGGGCTCCGAACGATTTGTGGTGGTGGCGCATCGCTCGTCTGAAAATGATCGGCTGCAATGCCTATCGGTGTTCGCACAATGCCATGGGGCGGTCCATGTATCGCGCTTGCGATCGGCTCGGGATGCTGGTCATGGATGAAAATCGTCAGATTGGCGACACCCGAGAGGGAGGACAGTATGGTGCGTCGAAATCGTATGTGGGGGTGCCGTACGGACATGCCCAGAATCTGATCGCGGAAATTCTTCGTGACCGCAATGATCCGTGCGTGATCATGTGGTCGCTGTGCAACGAGGAAATTTATATTGAAGGAACTCCGTTCGGTGCGAAACTCTTTCGTCACATGATGAAAATCGTCCGAAAGCTGGACCCCACGCGGCCGATCACCTGTGCTATGAATGGCGGGTATCCCAACGGATTTGCCCGCGTGGAGGACCTGCTGGGCATCAACTACAACCCACCGGCCTACGCGGCTATGCATAAATTCTTCCCCAGAATGCCGATCTTCGGCAGCGAGATCGGTTCGTCGGAAAGTGATCGCGGCGTGATGGCCAATAACAAAAAAACCGGGCTGGTTGGACAGTACACCATGCACAGCTCGTGGTCGCAATTGCCGTGGGATTCATGGCGCCCGATCGGGAAGCGGCCATATGTGGCGGGTGGTTTTGTGTGGACGGGCTTTGATTACCGCGGGGAACCGACGCCTTATCTGTGGCCGGATATTAATTCTCATTTTGGTCTGCTCGACATCTGTGGTTTCCGCAAACCAGATTCCTATTACTATCAGTCCGTCTGGGCGAAAAAGCCGATGGTTTATATTCAGCCGCAATGGAATCAGCCGGGTATGAAGCCGGGGACGCCCGTGTTGGTTCGATGCTTTTCCAACTGTCAGAAAGTAAAACTTTTTGTAGACGGTCGCTTGGTCGGGAAAAGTCGAGCCATGCCCAAGTTCGGTTACGTGGACTGGCACATTCCGTGGCATCCGGGTGTGCTTAAGGTGGTGGGAATCAATCATGGGCGGACGGTCGCCCGTTATGTGGACGCTACGCCTGGACCGGCGGCAAAGATGGTATTAACAGATGAATGGCATCATATTAAAGCAGATGGCCTGAGCATCGCGCCGATTGCCGTTCGCTTTTATGATGCGCATGGCCGGATTGCCTCCGATTGCATGCGTAAAGTCACATTTACGGTTACGGGTCCGGGGTCGATAGCGGGTACTTCCAACGGTGATCCTGCGAGCCACATTCCGAATGACGCGCATTACAGTCGAGCGTTTTATGGAAGGTGCATGGTGCTGGTTCGGTCTGGCACACAACCCGGCCGAATTACGGTTACCGCCCACAGCGCCGGATTGCCACCCGCACGGATCACGATTCGGACGCGAGCGGATTTGGCTTCGGATTGACGTGGGTATTTAACGACTCAGTTCAAGCGTCGCGGATCCATCAGGAAACTCGCGCCGTATCACTCCGCATGAGCGATGACACTCGATCATCTACGTTTGCTTTGTATTGAGTAACGGCTGCCGCAGGGATTTACGCGCAGGTTCAAACCTGCGCATTGTTTTCCTTGCGCACTGATATTTGCAGCCTCCGTACCAGCGTCGCTTTGAGCCCTTTGGGTCCGGCTTCCGCCTCATATTCGACCATCTCACCTTCCCTCAAGGTGCGAAAACCGTCGCATCGAATTGCCGTGTGATGAACAAATATGTCCTGATTATCAATAGCTGTAAGGAAGCCGAAGCCCTTGCGATCATTAAACCATTTGACGCGACCAATAAGACGAGCCATGGCACTGACCTCCATCCGAGAGTATTTTCAGCCAATGCGCACCAATGACATTGATGTGAATAGTCGTGGCGCACTGGTCCGGCGAGGTGTTCTCGGACAACCATCAATATGACACCATTCATTTGTCGAGTCAAACTTTTCTGACTTCCAATTCATATACGCGAATATCGGTTTATTTTTGCCGTCCGGATCTGCTGGATTGTCGGCGCCCGTGACATCGGTCGGCCGGGTGCCGATGGCTATCGATTCTTTTAAGCTTCCTAGGACACACTGCCAACCACACGGTCTCATCGAGATTCACCATATGGTCTCGCAATTTTCTCCGAATGAATTTTCCCTTAAGCTACCGAGCTATGCGTTGGGTTCGACCTATCGATGGCTGGTGGCACCGAGAGGGTTGAACGAGGAATTTCCCGCGGATGTTAGACGTTCCCGCGGTTGCAGGTGCGATCGAATCGCGATTGGATAATAAAGGCGACTCTCAAGCGAGGATGCAAGCTGACAATGAAACTCTTTTCTGATCGGTTATGCCGGGCGATCATCGATAAAAGAACGCCGTTGGTTGTTGGCATCGATCCTGTCCTGGAGCAGATGCCGCCGACGTTACTGACAAAAAAAAATGTCGGCAAAAGCTCCGCTGCTGCAGCCGATCTATTTCTTGAATTCGGTCTTGCCATTCTTGAAGTCGCTGCGCCATTGGTACCGGCGGTCAAAATTAACAGTGCCTACTTCGAACGGTATCATTCGCCCGGTGTATCGGTTTACCGCCAGTTGATCAAGGCGGCCCGTCAGGCCGGTCTGCTGGTGATCGGCGATGTGAAGCGATCCGATATAGGGCACACCGCCGCCCAGTACGCCGTCGCGCAGCTTGCGGATACGGATTACACGGATCTGATTGAAAATGCAGGTCCCGATGCCATCACGGTCAATGCTTATCTCGGCTCTGACGGTGTGAAACCGTTTTTGGACATCGCATCAGCTGCCGGAAAAGGTGTGTTTGTCCTGGTTCGTACGAGCAATCCCGGTGGTGCGGAGATACAGGAACTTCCCTTGGCGGACGGACGTCCCCTTTATATGCACATGGCTGATCTGGTGAATCGTTGGGATCCCGCGGTGGGGGAGTATGGTTGGAGTTCTCTGGGGGCAGTCGTGGGCGCGACGACCGGTCATTCACTGGCGGCCATCCGCGCGGCCGCGGAAAAGAGTATATTTTTAATACCCGGCTTCGGTGCGCAGGGGGGCTCGCTGACCGACACTCTGCCCGCGTTCGATGGCCGCGGGCTAGGGGCGATAATTGCCGCCAGTCGCTCCATTATTTATGCATGGCGTGAAGCGAAATACGCGGAACTGGCGCAGGCCGATTGGCGCCGGGCGGTTGAGCAGGCACTGATTGACCACAAGACACAGATCGCATCGCTCGTGAAGTGCGCGTAAAACTATTCCCATTCGAAAGGGGCTCTACGACTGTACGCCATGGCGGTTGCGCGACGACAAGTTGAAAGGATGCATGTGAAAAAACGTCATATCGTAATCATGGGATTGGGGCGGTTTGGTGGCGGTATCGGCGTTGCGCGGTGGTTTGCCCTGCAGGGGGATCGTGTGACGGTAACCGATCAATTACCACACGAAAAGTTGGCCGAATCCATCGCCGCATTGGCCGATGTACCGGTAGAATTTGCATTGGGCGGACATCCCGAATCCTTACTGAATGATTGCGACTTGTTGATTGTGAGCCCCGCTGTGGATAAACAGCGATCTGCTTTTTTTCAGGCAGCTCTCGCGAGAGGTATACCGTGGACCACCGAAATCAATGAATTCTGCCGACGATGCCCGGCCCCGATTGTCGGGGTGACCGGCAGCGTTGGAAAATCCACCACGGCATCAATGATCTTCGCCGCCCTTAAAGCCGTCCGTGGCGAAGATCGTTGTCATCTGGGGGGAAATATCGGTCGGTCACTTCTGGGCCAACTACCTGAAATTCGGTCCGACCATGTCGTTGTACTTGAACTATCAAGTTTCATGCTCGAGGACACTCCGATGATTGGCTTCTCGCCCCATATCGCTGTCGTTACCAACCTGGTCAATAATCATCTGGATCGTCACGGTACGATGGAGGCGTACGCCGCCGCGAAACGCAATATCCTTAAGTTTCAAAAAGCCGAAGACATAGCCATTTTGAATAGAAATGATCCGCTGGTGAGCACTTGGAATCAGCACACACGGGGGAAGGTTATTTACTTCGATTACGCCGGACTGGCACTCCATGCTCCCGGTCGGCACAATCAGGCGAATGCCGCCGCCGCTCTGGCGGTTGTCAAAGCCTTTCATGGTGAGAACGGAATCTCAGACGCCATTGGGGCTCTCGAAGGGTTTCGTTCGCTCCCACATCGGATGGAATGGGTCGGTCGCACGAATAATTATTGCAATGAAAAGGTCGATTGGCTTAATGATTCCAAATCCACCACTCCAGAAAGTACGTTAACGGCGGTTAGCGCTGTTCCCGCAGGGCGGACGATCGTCATCGTCGGCGGGGCGGATAAAAAAGCGGATATGCAACCGCTGGCCGCTGAGCTGGCCCGTTTATCCTGGGGAATCATCACCATCGGAGCAACGGGGCCGAAGATTGCCGACAGCATCAGAAATGCGATAAAGCTGGATAGCAGGGGCGATTCGGGCTCAGGTTATCGCACTAAGCCGATGCTGATGGACTTGCGAACTCTTGAGCAGGCAGTCGAACAGGCGCACCGCTGGACCATTGAAAAGTGCTTGCCGACTGATAAATCTGCCCCGGTCTGCGTTTTACTCTCTCCCGCGTGTGCTTCCTACGATCAGTTCTCCAATTATGAGCACCGCGGATCGGTTTTCAAAGAGTTGGTGGGGCGGTTGCCGCATTTGTCGTTTCATGGTTAGCGTCCTCCATATACCCCAGATGTGAAAGATTGTCCGAGGAGCGGCAACAGATATTCTGTGCGGGTTGGTGGCGATCTTAAAGATCGCGACGGTACCACCCGAAGGTAAGGATTTTTGCAGTAGGAGATAGATTATGCTGTCCAAACATCTCAAATTTACTCTGGCGGTAATTGGTGCAACTTCCGTTGCCCTTGCTGGTATCGGATTGATGGCGAGCGAAGGTACTTCACCCATTCAAGCGGCGTCCGTGCCGTCGGTTCAGATGCCGCATATGTCGCTGGCTAAGCGTCTCTCAAAGGAATTTGAAGCACTGCACCGGGCGATCAAGAATTCCGTAGTGTGCATCAACGTTGTTCAGGAGGTGCCGCAAAATTCAGAAAATCTGCCGATGCAACTCCCCAAGCAATTTCAGCAGATCATTCCTCCGGGTGCGTTCCCACTCACACCTCCATCGCATCCGAATGTGGAGAAGATTTACGGTACTGGAAGTGGTGTGATCCTTACATCCAACGGATACATAGTTACCAATAATCATGTGGTCCACGATGCCACTTCGGTGAAAGTTCACCTCGCGGACGGTCGCGTCTATACCGCTAAAATCATCGGTACAGATCCAAAAACAGATTTGGCCGTTGTCAAAATCAACGCGACGGGTTTACAACCGGCAACTTTTGGCGATTCGGCGAAGGTTCAACCCGGTGACTGGGTCATGGCGATCGGTGCGCCGTTCGGTTTTCGACAGACGCTGACACATGGAATTGTCTCCGCCGTCGGTCGCACCAGCGTAAATATCATTGCTGAGCATAATCCCCAACTTGCCGGTTTGACCTATGAGGATTTCATTCAGACGGACGCTCCCATCAATCCGGGCAATTCCGGCGGTCCTCTGGTCAATATGAACGGGCACGTCATTGGTATTAACAGTGCCATTGCCAGCACCTCCGGCGCGTTTGACGGCATTGGCTTTTCCATCCCGTCAGATGAGGCTTATAGCCGAAGG
>JAJZNY010000095.1 GCA_021852245.1 Planctomycetota bacterium
GCGTCTGGCTTCAAGCCGCGCCTGTTTGCGATGCTGAAAGCTCCCTTTGTTAAAACCGATTTTGTGGGTACGAACTTTGGAACCGGAAGTGCGTCGATGTGCCATAAAGACCTCCATATCGTAAGGATCCGGACATCTCAGCCCCGGCGGCCGAAGAGGCATCGGCACAACCACCGGGCCGAGGTAACACACGTCTCCGTGACGCAAACATTATGCCAAACGCCATCAGACGGTGGCTATTGCTGAAAGATTCAACGCATCGGTCATTCCCGCCTGTAAACGATGAAAAGCCAAGCCCCCGAGCATGGCGGCGTTGTCGGTGCAGAAGGGCATGGCCGGTATCCATACAGGAACCTGAAATTCAGCCGCCGCATCTGATACGGTTTTCCGCAGGGCATGGTTCGCCGCCACCCCCCCGCCGACAAGTAACGCCCGATAATGGTGCCGCTGCATTGCCCGCCGCAGTTTGATCCCGATCGGCTGGAGTGCGGCACGCTGAAACGATGCCGCGACATCGGCGAGTTGCTGCTGCGGCAAATGATCGATGGTGCGTTGTTCGCGTCCCGATCCAAGAAGATGGTAGCGCACCGCCGTTTTCAAACCGCTGTACGAAAAATCGAGCGATTCGGAACCGAGCAGGCTCACGGGAAAATCGACGGCCAGCGGATTGCCGCCGCGAGCCAATTTTTCCAGAGCCGCCCCGCCGGGGTAACCAAGCCCAAGCAATGCTGCGGTTTTGTCGTACGCCTCGCCGAGGGCATCATCGATGGTTGCACCAAGGCGGCGGATATCTACAAAGCTTTCGAGGTGGAACAGGCTGGTATGGCCACCGGAGACGACCAGTCCGAGTGCCGGAAATTTCGGCTGCTGCGGGCGGGACTCGGGCGCATCCGCCAGAACACCGCCGTAGAGATGGGCGTGGACGTGGTTGATACCGATGAGCGGTTTTTCAAGGGCAAAGGAGACGGCCTTGGCGGCTGCCACACCGACAATCAGACACCCGACGAGTCCGGGGCAATGGGCGACGGCAATGGCGTCGAGATCGGCGGTGGTGCAGCGGGCCTGTTCGAGGGCTTCATCCACGAGGCGATTCAGCCATTCAATGTGAGCTCGGGAGGCAATTTCCGGTACCACTCCGCCATACCGGCGGTGCAGTTGAATTTGTGAACTGATGATATTGGATTTGACCAGCCAGCCGTCGGCCGTCACCGCAGCGGCCGTTTCGTCGCAGGTGGTTTCAATCGCAAGAATATTCTTCATATTCAACCGCCAAATCGGGCATACGCACCGGGGTTTACCGGCTCCCGGGTGAGTCAGGCTTCATCGGTGCCGCTGGACGGAAACATGCTCTGCCGGTCGCTCCGCGAGTTTACTGGTTGTGGGCGAAAGGTGAGCCTTCAGATACGACAATGCCTTTGCCAACTGAATATCCACAAACCGTTTGTGGGAGCCGGTGATACCGAGCCTGCGCAGGGCGGCTGCGCGGGCTTTGGCCTCCGGTGGCGGGATGAGCTCCGCTTCCTTCATATGCCGATAGATCGCCAACTCCACCTTTTTGGATACGGGCACCAACCCTCCGGGAGACGGCTCGATGCCCCAGGTTTTGGAATCCCGATGCCGGGCGATGTTTTTTCCATTGGGCAGGTAATAAAGGGCGGTGGTGAGCTTGATGGCCGATCGGCCGCCGGGCAGTGGAAACATATTCTGCATGCACCCTTTGCCGAACGACTGCGTGCCGAAAATCACCTCGCGATGATAACACTGCAGAGCCCCGGTGAGCAGTTCGGCGGCGCTGGCAGTCTGCCCATTGATGAGCACGACCATGGGGAAGGGAGGATAGGTGTGTCGGCCATGCGACACCTCGCGCCCATCGGTCTGAGGCAGGCGTCCATGGGTGGTGACGATGACCCCGGATTTAATAAATCGCCGGGCGACACCTACACCGCTGGCCACCAACCCGCCGGGGTTAAATCGCAGATCGAGGATCAGGCCGCCGAGCCCCCCCTTGGACCGGATCAGCGGCAGCAGTGCATGATCAAGTTGCTTTGGGGTGTCTTTTTCAAATGCGGTGATATGGACATAGGCGATGCGGCGGGCGGGATCAATTAAATAATCCCACCGGCCATCGGGATAGCGTTTGAACCCCTGAACACTGTCTTCGGTAAGCAGGGTGCGTCGTGCACTGATGTGCAGCAGGCGGTGAGTGAACGGGGTTTGAACGGTGAGACTTAAAAACGTACCGACCGTACCGTTCATGGCATGAAGCACCCGCGAAAATTTCCACCCTGCAATTTTCTGTCCGTTGACGGCAAGAATTTTGTCGCCGGTGCGAATTCCCGCCTTCAGGGCAGGGGAATGAGCCAGCGGGCGGACGACAATAACGCCCGATTTGGGCATGTCGGTCGTCACGAACCCGATACCCGCAAACTGCCCCTGCACCTGCTCGTTAAAGTCAACCCACTGGCGATGATTGAAATAGACGCTGTAGGGATCAAGTTTGGCGAGCATGCCGCGGATGGCGCCATCGGTCAGCGTGCGATTGGAAACGTGCCGATAGAAATTCTGCCGGATCAATGCCCGTGCAAAGGTGATACGCTGCATGAAGGTGTAGGCGCCGGCGTCCTGCCTGCGGGGCGGGGACTGCCCCCATTTCCCACGGCCGATGGCGATACCCAGAGCCAGGGCCGCGATGATCCAGACCATGCCGGCGGCGCGAGAGCCATGAATAGTATATTTTTTTTTCATTTGTTACCTCGAAGCAATTCCGGAAGCTGCATCACAAAGGCCGACCGCGGAAGGACGGCATCGGCACCGCTGTCCACCGCCTGCTGCGCCAGGTCACGCTGAACATGGGAGAGGAACGCAATAATTTTCGGCGGCGTCGGGAGCGACCGCGCCCTGCGGATCACGCCAAGGGGATCAACGGATGTCATGTTCAAATCGACGATGAGCAACTGCGGGCTCTGATCGCCCCAGTCATCGCACGCGGACGGCGACCGCACCCACGACACCTCAGCGCCGGCGGCACGAGCCTCGGCGGTTATACGCGATGAAAATATCAGATCCGAAACTGCCGCGTGAACCCGGGCCATTTCACCTCCTAAAACCTGAATCTATGATAGCAGAATGAGAGGCAAACGCTCAGGTTTCAGCGATATCGGACGACCGGCTCTATGGCCTCCCTCGATTGCGTGGTACGCGACGATCCCCAGTGAAAACATCGGCTAAACCCGGTTTCTTCATGTCCAACGCAAAGGAATTCGATCTGCGGGTACGTAAAAGAGCAGAATGCGAGGTGTATGTGCGGGGTTTGTGGGATTTGTCCGGTGCGGTTGGCGAGTCCGATGCTTTGAAACATGAGGTTGAGGGGGGTTGAGGGTTTGGCTTGCCGTCGCGGCGGGGAGTCACGGGCTTTGAGGTGAAAAAATGCCTGTCGGCGGTTGAGGCGATGCAGAGCAGCCGCATTTTTGTTATGCTTCTTTCAGGTTTGTCTTATCCGGAGTGCACACAAGATGACCGATTCAACAAGCGATCCCCTTGCGCTATCCCAAGCTGAAATGGAGAGTATTCAAAAGTTACAGTCGACGGTGGGTCGATTGCAGAAGGAACTTGCCAAGGCGGTGGTCGGACAGGAAAAGGTGATTGAGGAACTGCTCATCACGCTGATCTGCCGGGGGCACTGCCTGCTGGTAGGTGTGCCGGGGCTGGCCAAGACCCTGCTGGTATCCACGCTGGCCAAGACGCTGACACTCAGTTTCAATCGGGTGCAGTTTACGCCGGACCTGATGCCATCGGACATCACGGGAACCGAGGTGATTGAGGAGGACAAAACCACCGGCCAACGGGCGCTGCGATATGTGAAGGGGCCGATTTTCGCCAATGCGGTGCTGGCCGATGAGATCAACCGGACGCCGCCAAAAACTCAGGCTGCGCTGCTGGAGGCGATGCAGGAACACCAGGTGACGGCCGGGGGCGTGCAGCGACGATTGCCCGAGCCATTTTTTGTCATGGCCACGCAGAACCCTATCGAGCAGGAGGGAACATACCCGCTGCCGGAGGCACAGCTTGATCGATTCATGTTTCAGGTGCTGGTGGATTATCCGACGGAACAGGAAGAATTTGATATTGTCCGATTGACCACTGCATCGCGGAAGGTGCAGATTGATCCGGTGATTACGGGTGAGGAAGTGCTGCAGCTGATGGAACTGGTGCGGAAGGTGCCGGTGCCGGATCATGTGGTGCGGTATTCGCTCAAACTGACCCGCCAGACGCGGGTGAGCAAAGGGGATGTGCCGAAGTTTGTGAAAGATTATGTATCGTGGGGAGCGGGCCCACGTGCATCGCAATATCTGGTATTGGCGGGCAAGGCGCGGGCGCTGCTGCACGGACGGCATCACGTGAGCACGGCGGATATCCGGGAGGTGGCAGCCCCCACATTGCGGCACCGCGTGTTGACGAATTTCAATGCCGAGGCGGAGGGAATCCGTTCGGACGATATCGTGCGGATGCTGATTGAAAACACACCCGTGGGAGAGGATGCGGATTCCGCCATGGTGTCCCGGGTGACGGCGCGATAACGGGCGCCTGATATTAACGAACCATTGGAGCAACATGGCTGGCGATTCAACCTCCGGAGAAAAAATCGACTATCGCCGACACCTGGATCCGAAGGTGCTGGCCAAGATCGGGGCGCTGGACATTCGCGCGCGGCTGATTGTGGAGGGGTTTATCAGCGGGATGCACCGGTCGCCGTACAAGGGGTTTTCGATTGAATTCGCCCAGCACCGGCCGTACACCAGCGGCGACGATATTAAATTCATCGACTGGAAGGTTTTCGGCCGTACCGACCGCCACTACATCAAGCAATATGAAGAGGAGACGAATCTACAGGTGATGCTGGTGGTGGATGCGTCGGCTTCGATGGCGTACAGCGGGCGGAATAATCCGCCCTGGCGCAAGTATGATCACGCGATCAGCATTGCGGCCAGCATCGCGTATGTGGCCCTGCAGCAGCGCGACAGTGCCGGTCTGGCGGTGTACGATTCGCGCATCCGGCGGATCATCCGCCCGTCGAACAACCCGCGCCAATGGCGGATCATGATCGATGAATTGTCGGCGACGGTGGGTGATCCGAAGACGGACACCGGTGCGGTATTGGACCAGATTGCGGAAGAGCTTAAGCATCGCAGTCTGGTGATTCTGGTGAGTGATTTGTTTGACGATCCGGAGCGGCTGATCAAGGGGGTTCGACATCTACGATACCGGCGGCATGATCTGATCTGCCTGCAGGTGCTGGACCATGACGAACTGGATTTTCCCTTTCATCAGACCACCATGTTCAAGGGGATGGAGGAGGCGAACGAACTGGTGGTGGAGCCGCAGGCGCTTCGCGAGGCGTATCTGAAGGAGATAACGGAGCACAATAACCGCATTCGCACCGCGTGCCATCAGTTGCGTGTGGACTGCACGCAGATTGATACCAGTGTGCCGCTGGATGTGTCGTTGCCGAATTTTCTCGCGTCGCGGGCGGCGCGGATGTCGTGATCCGGACGGGCCGGAGCCCGGGCGGGTACCGGGTGGTTGGAGTTGAAGTTGCTGCTGCCGATGATTGCCATGCTGCCATTTGTATCGCCGGGGCTTTTTGCCGCCGGCGCGGCGTGCGTGAGCATCCCGATCATCATCCACCTTCTGAACCGGCGGCGATTCCGCCAGAAGCCGTGGGCCGCCATGCAGTTCTTAATCGCGGCGTATCGGCGCAATGTGCGGCGTCTGAAACTGCAGCGACTGCTGCTGCTGCTTTTGCGATGTCTGGCGATTCTTCTGATTGCGGCGGGCATTGCGCAGTTCATTCCAATAAGCCGGGGATTGGCGGCACTGCTGGGGAGCGGCAGCCGCCTTACCATCGTGGTATGGAATAATGCCTATCCGATGGGGTATGTGCCGACATCGGGTCAAAGCCCGTTCGCAGAGAGTCGTCGGCTGCTGACGAACTGGAGCCGGCGCCTTCCGGGGGGTGAGTGGACGGCGGTGATCGGCGCATCATCGAACAGCGGACCGCTGCTGGAGAAGCCGGTACCCGCTTCGCCGAGTGTAACGAACCTGATCGCGAGGCAAAAGGTAACGGAGGGAAGCCCCCAGATCGCTGCGGCGCTGATGAAAGCCGCCGCCCTGGCGAAGGCGTGGCGGAAGCGGGTGGCCCATGTGCGGGTCTGGCTGGTCAGCGACGAGACGGCCTCTGATTTCGGCTGCCGCAGCGGAAATAATCCGCTGGCCAAGCCCAGTGGCGACCTGCATGCGCTTCGGCAGGCGGTCAAGGCGATCGGTGCGGCGGGCGCGCGGTTTCGAGTCTTTGATGTGGGGCGGCCGGATGCGGCGAACATGGCGGTTACCGAGTTGCGATTCACCCGACCTGCGGTTTTGATCGGACACGACATCCACCTGCAATTGAAGGTACTCAACAGCGGCGCCCAGGCGGAGCCGAATGTGAGCGTGCGGTTTTTGATAGACGGTGTAAGCAGCGGCCGACAGACGATCGGCACCATCCGGCCATGGAGTGCCATGACAGCCAACGTACTGCTGCCGGACCCGATCGAATTGCCGGGGCTTCATGCTCTCACGGTGCGGCTCGCCGCCGACGGCCTGCCGATTGACAACATCCGGCAGCGCGTCTTCCGAGCCCGCACAGCATTGAAGGTGCTTCTGGTGGATGGAAAGCCGGGCGATCCGGCGCAGGGCGTGCTGGCATCAACGGCCTGGCTGGAGGCGGCGCTGGCTCCGGCGGACAAGGGAAATCGATTTGCTCCGCGACGCATTGAAATAGACGAATTACCCGGCGCTGATTTGCGGCATTACGCGGCGGTTGTGCTCAGCGACATCGCCCCACCCGGGGCTGCAGATATCCAGCGACTGGAAAGATTTGTTCAGCGCGGCGGAACGCTGATGATTTATCCCGGAGAGGAAGCGGATGCATCGGCGTGGACGCATCTGGGGGGCGGACTGCTGCCGGCGGCTTACGGGGCGCGGATTCACACGCCGGCGAAAGCGCCGCAGACCCTGGATGTGACGCGCTCGGCCCGATCGATCATGGCACCATTTATTGCGGCTCAACGGCAGGGTATCCATACGGGGATTTTTCACATTGCGATACATCAATATGTGCAGTTAATACCGAGAGCCCATGCGGAAGTTTTATTAAAAATGCGTGGCGGCACGCCGCTGCTGGTGGAGGGTGATTTTGGCCGGGGCCGGGTCGCCATGTGGGGAACGTCATGCGATACACGGTGGACCGATCTGCCGGCGCAACCGGCATTTCTGCCGCTGATTTACCGGGTGTTGGATCAGGTGCTGGTGGCACGCGGGGGACGGCATAATCTGCTGGTGGGCCGGAAGCTTGTGTTGGCCGCCGGCCGCCAAACCAAGATGGAATTACGAGGTCCGGGCGGCAGCACGATGGAACTCACGGAAATGCTTGTCGGGGCAGGTAAGAGCCGACATCTGCAACTCTCCGGCGCCCCGATGGATACGGCAGGTGTATATCGGACGACGGCGGGTGTGCCGATGGCGGCAGTGAATGTGGATGCGGCGGCAAGTTCGAATCTCGCTCACATTGCAGCCCGTGCGGCGGCGGAATGTTTTTCCATACCGGCGAGCCGGATCGTGACCGAACCGGAGGAACTTCGTTCATCGCATCGATCGGCGACGGGCCCGGCGGGGAATATCGGCTGGCTGATGCTGATGCTCGGATTACTGATGTTGGCATCTGAAGCCTTGGCTGCGCGGGCCTTTTCGCGGTATCGCCTCTCCACCCAGACCATGGGGGTGCAGGCATGACGAATGCGTTCCTGATAGTCGGCTCGGTCCATCTTGTGCTGCTGACCAATCATCCGGTCTGGATGAGCCTGCTGGCAGCGGCGGCTGTGGCCTTCGGCATCTGGAGCTACCGGGCTCAGGGGGCGGCCCCGCGATACAAATGGACACTGGCGTCACTGCGGGCCGCGACTCTTTTGACGGTCGTTTTTCTGCTTATGGCGCCAGCACTGGTGAATCGACAGTTGGTGCGGCATCGCGGGCGGGTGGTGATCTGGGTGGATTCGTCGCTTTCGATGACGCTCAGAGACGAATACCCCGCGCCGGAAGCCAACCTGCTGCACAACATTTTTCTTGCGGCACATACGCAAAATCCAAGCCGCTATCAGATGGCGCTGGCTTTGCTGCAGCGGGCAGAGCATGGATGGTTGGGGAAAATACTCCAGCGGCAGAAGGTTGTGGTGTACACCGGCGGGAGCCGCGCTGAACTGGTCGGGTCGGCGGAAAATCAAAAGCAGATGAATGCGGTACTGGCCCGCCTGGCGAACATGAAACCGACGGCGGGTGAAACGGATATTCCGGGGATTATTTCGCAGATATTAGGGCAGCTTTCCGGTGAACCGGTCAGTGCGGTGGTGGTGCTTTCGGACGGTCGCGATACGATGGCTTCCCCTACCCGCCAGATGGTTGCCCGACTGAAGCGCCGGGCGATTCGGCTCGTGACCGTACCGATCGGTCGCGATCACCTTCCCTTCAGCATTGAACTGGCGGATGGTGCCACAGCGCATCAGGCGTTTGTGGGAGATCCGGTTAATGTTTCAGCGCGGCTGGTAACCTCGGAGAACCCCACGCCGCTGGTGCGCCATGTGCGGCTTTATGAAGTGGGAAAGGATGGGAAGGTGCTGCTGGCGACGAAAAAAGTGGTTATTCCCGCCGGCAAATCGGAGATGCCGCTGCGGCTGACCTGGCGGCCCAAAGCGCCGGGGCGTTACCACATCCAGATGGTGATTCGCAGGGCGAAGGGAGAATTCATACCGCCCATTTCCGGCTACAGCGGCGGACGTATTGAACTGAGAACCCGGGCGGTGAAGGCGAAAATAAAGATTCTGTATGTGGATGGGTATCCACGGTGGGAATATCGATATCTGAAGAATGATCTGGCCCGCGAAAAGACCACGTTGCTGAGCTGTCTTCTGCTTTCGGCGGATAATCATTTTGCCCAGGCGGGGAATATTCCGATCCGCCGATTTCCCGAGACGCAATCTGAACTGGATCAATACGATGTGTTGATACTCGGCGATGTGGATCCGGATTAT
>JAJZNY010000202.1 GCA_021852245.1 Planctomycetota bacterium
AGGACGCTGTAGCGGTCGGCAATGCCTATGCTGCGTGGACGGTGAGATTGAAAATGCCGGTGACAAAAACCGATGGCCACCGCGCGTTGATGATTCATGGCAGTTACGGCTTTAATGGTTACTTGTCACATGAGTCTTACGCCGCCGCGTCGTCCATGGAGCCGCTATTTGGAGATTGCATCTGGTATGATGCGAAACCCCAGCTCTCCGACACGATGCCGCAGAATTTATTCCTTGGAAATTACAACTTAAGTCGGAACGACCAGATGGGCAATTTCTGCATTCGTCGCCATAACGGACGCATCAATATGGCGCTGCTGGGAGGTGGGGTCGAGACCCTGCGATTGTCCGCGTTGTGGTCGCTGAACTGGACCGGCGCGAGAGGTGGATTGAAGGTGACAGGCCCGTGAAATGAGAGCCGACATGGCGGGTACTGACCTGCCCGTTTAGAATGGATGGGGTGAGAATCATCGCCGGCAGATTTCGTCATCGCACTTTAGAGAGCCCCCCGGCCAAGACAACGCGTCCGATAACGGACCGGGTTAAACAATCACTTTTTGATGCCCTGTCCGTTGCAATAGGTTTTGAGCGTATTCGTGTATTGGATGTATTTGCAGGCACGGGGAGTTTGGGGTTGGAATCTCTATCGCGCGGCGCCCGTGAAGTGGTATTTGTCGAGGAAGATCGTCGCGCTCTGATCGCTTTGAGCAACAATGTCGAGGCCTTGGGCGTTAAGGCTGAAAGCCGGATCGTTAAGGCGGACGCGTTCTTCCGCGGCGATATCTGGCGGGGCGATATGGGGCGGTTTGACATGATATTCTTTGATCCCCCCTACCCGCTGCTGGACAAGCCCGAAACGGCGCAGAAACTCGATGGCATGATGTGCCGCGGAGCAGAGTCGGCATTGAACGATGACGGGGTTTTACTTTTCCGGCATCCGGGAAAGTTTAAGCTGGAGTCCATGCAAACGGCCAAGCTGATCATGCGTCGGCAGGACTACGGATCGATGTCGGTGACGTGGATCGGGCGAATGCCGGCAAGCTGAACGCGTGGCGATATTCAAGGGGTGAAGTTGGCAAAGCTTCAATACCGTTTTTTCAAACCGACGCATGCGGCGCAGCTGCGGCGCATGGAATTCACCGTTCGAGGGGTGGTGGAGGGCGTTTACGCCGGCCTGCACAAGAGTCCACATAAAGGTTTTTCCATTGAATTTGCCGAACATCGTGAATACGTTCCCGGTGATGAAATCAAGCATCTGGACTGGACGGTGCTGGCGAAAACCGACCGCTATTATGTCAAACAATATGAACAGGAAACCAACCTGAGGGCCACCATCTGCCTGGATGCCTCTGCGTCCATGCGTTTCGGCTCGGCGGTGCAGCACGATCCGGCAACCGGGACGGGAAATCCGGTGAGCAAATACGAATACGCTTCCGTACTGGCCTGCTCGCTGGCGTACCTGCTTTCCAATCAACAGGATGTCGTGGGGCTTATCGGATTTGATGACAAAATTCGGCTCGAGATACCCCAGGGAAATGGCCCGTCGCATCTGGATCAGTTTTTTGTTGGTGTGGAAAAACTGGCTCCTTCGCGCACCACGCATCTTGCGGAGACCCTGCATCAGGTGGCGGACCGGATTCCGCGACGCGGCCTGGTGATTCTGATCAGTGATCTGTTTGACGACCCGAACCGACTGACCCATGCATTTGAGCATCTGCGTCATTATCGCCACCAACTGGTGGTGCTGCACGTGATGGATCCGCAGGAGCTCGAACTGAATTACAACCGGCCAATCACATTTGAAGACATGGAGGACGGATCACGACTGCAGATCGATCCCAAAGCCATCCGCGACGATTACCGGCGCGAGGTGCAGGAATTCATCGAACTGCTGAAGAAGAAGTGCGGCCGGGCGAAAATTGATTATTTGTTGGCCAGGACGGATGTTCCCTGGGATGCGCAGATACGGAGTCTGCTCATGCGCACATCCCGCCGCTGAGACGAATTGAGATTTATGACCGGCAATTTACTGATGACCACGGCTCTTCCCGGTGCACTGACGTTCAGTGATCCGGTTCTGCTCATCGGTCTGCTTGCGGCGGGGATTCCGGTTCTGCTGCACCTGCTCAACCGTGTCCGTTCGCCGGTCGTGCCGTTTTCCACACTGCGGTTTCTGCGTATTACCGCCCAGAAAACGGTCCGCAAGCGACAGATTCAGCAGTTTCTGCTGCTGCTGATGCGTATGGCGGTCTTTGCGCTGATCGCCATGGCCATTGCCGGCCCTCTGGTCCACGGTGGCACACCGGAGCTGGCCTACGGCATGATTCTACTTTTGCTTGTCGGCCTGGTGGCATCGGCGGCGGCCGTCGCAGCGCTGGTCAATTATCTTGAGCGGCCGAAACACGCGGGCGGCGCAGACCGGTCTGCAAAATCGAGTGTCGCACCAACTCCGACACCACGTCCCGTTGCCGTCCCGCCCGGGCGCTGGGCGGCCATCATTGCGGTGCTGATCGCAGGACTGGGCGCACTGGGGGTATCGGCCTTCGGTCTGACCACCAATTCTTTATTCCCTGATTCTGCGGTACATTTTGACGGTTCCAATGCGGCCGTGGTGATCATTCTGGATAATTCGCAGTCGATGCTGGCGCAAGTCGGCGGCCGGACGAGATTATCCCGTGCCGCGCATCTGGCCCGGGAGCTGATTGTGCGCACCCTCCATCCGGCTCGAGAGGCGGTGCTGCTGACCAATCCAGGAACTGAACCGGTGCCGGAGGCGCTGAGCGCCAATTTGATTGCGTCTGCGGGACGGTTGCAGCATGTGCAGAGTGTTGGGCGGGCCCGGCCCATGGCGGAACTGGTCGCAAAAGCGACACGGCTCCTGGCCGCGAGCCGCATGCCGGAAAAGGTGCTGGTTATTATTTCTGATTTTGCCGGTCCGGCGGCATCGGAAACGAACATGTTTGCGGCATTGAAGAAACTGCCGGCAGTGCAGTTGGTGCTCATGCCGATGGCGGCGGGAGCCGCGCCGGATGATGTCGCGATCGAGCAATTCCGGGTACTGCGCGGTCAGGCGGTCGCGGGCAGCCACATCACGCTTGAGGCCCGAGTGGTTAATAACGGCTCGACCGCGGTGGTCCCCTCACTGTCGCTGTCGCTCAATGGACGGCCGCTGCCCACCTCTACCGCCAGAGTGTCATTGGGCCCGGCGGGGACAAGTCAATCGGTGCGTCACGTTCGACTGCACTGCGTCTTGACCCAACCGGGATGGCAGTTGATTCAAGCGAACATCAATAATCCCAGCGGCGTACTGCCGTGGGCGGATCATCGGCGGCTGATTCTTAAAGCTGCGGCAAAAATTCGGGCGCTGGTGGTCGGCAACTCTGTTCCTCCGGCGCCCGGTGCGGCGGCATTTTACGTTGACGCAGCCCTGGCCCCGTATTCCGGAAGCATCTCCTCGGCCAACCAGCCCTGGAGTATCATTCCCCGGACGGTGGACCTCCAAAACCTCCCTTCCATCCATCTGGCGCGGTACGGCGCGGTATTTTTATGCGATGTCCCGCAGGTTACGCCTGCGGAAACCCGTCATCTGGCGGAATTTGTTAAAGACGGCGGGCGCCTGTGCTGGCTGCTGGGGCCGGGAATAAATCCGCATTTTTATAATACTGTTTTGCTACCGCACGGTCTGCTGCCCGGTTCACTGACTCGCCTGATCAGCAGCATCCGCGGCGAGAAGGTCAGCACCGTTGATACCCGCAGCTACCTGTGCGGACATCTGTTTGCCGATGAAAGCCCCTTTCAGCGGATTGTGGTGGCGAATATGTGGGGCATCGCGTCGATGGATCAATCCGCAGGCGTCCTGATGTCCGTCAGCAGCGGGCGGGTGCTGCTGACCGATCAGGCACTGGGGAAAGGACGGATTTATACGTTCACCTCGTCGCCGGCCGGCGGCTGGTCCAACATCGGAGCCACCTCGGTGTTTTTGCCGCTGATGGTGCGAATTGCTCTGGGTAATGCGGCGACCGCCGCCCGTAACTCCGCCTATGAACCGGGGGACCGGATCGACCTTCCGGTGCCGCAGAGAATTGCGCCCATGAGCGTCAATGTGACGCTGCCGAAATCGGCGACGGTTATTAATATCAAGCCCGATGCGAACGGCACGCATCGCCCGCGCTGGATGTTTGACCAAACGGACCGGACCGGCATCTATCATTGGACGAGTTTTGACGGCAAGACGTCAGGGATGTTTGTGGTGAATCCCCCCGGCTCCGAGGCCAATCTTCATCCAACGCCGGCGGCGGTTCTGGCCAAGATGGTCAAACTCAAGCATCCGGTGCTGATAGCGTCCACCGCTCAGAAATTACTGGCGGTGATCAAAAAGACCAATGCAGGTTCCTCGCTCATGCCCGGCATTCTGGCGCTTGTCGCATTGTTGGCGGTTTTCGAGGCTCTGGTATCGAATCGTAACTCACCGGCCGGCAATGCGCCGGGTGCGCCGAGAGGAACGGAACAGGGTAGATTCTCGGGGGCAGGACAGAGCTCAGAGGCCGTTCAGGTTGTCGGTGCGGGGGTAAGATCAGACGCATGATGAAAAATAACCGTGACAAAAATCAAGCTGCCAGATTGCCGAATTCCAAAGAACGGAAGGCTTTGCCGACGAGCGACTGGAATCAGTCCGCCGATTGGTATGATGAACTGGTCGGTGATCGCGGTCATATCCATCATGAGAAAACCATTATTCCCGGTCTCAAGCGCATGCTGAAATTGGAATCGGGCATGTGCCTTCTTGACGTCGCCTGCGGGCAGGGTGTCGTCTGTCGGGCTTTTGCGCGCGACGGCGTACGGGTGACGGGCGTGGATCTGGCGGCTGATTTAATTCAGCTTGCCCGGCAGCGAATGGAGTTTCCGCAGTTGGAACGGTATTACCAAGGGGACGCCCGCCATCTCGACGCGGCCATCCCGGCCGGTGAAGCGCGATTTGACGCCGCCTGCTGTGTTCTGGCGATCACCAATATGACGCCCCTTTCGCCGGTCTGGGAATCGATTGGCCGATTACTCAAACCGCAGTCGGCACTGGTGGTTGTCATGGTTCATCCATGCTTTCGCATTCCACGCGCCAGCAATTGGCACTTTGATGCCGCCAATAATCGACAGCTTCGCACGGTCGGGCAATACCTCACCAGCGGTAAATTCGCCATCGAGATGCACCCCGGCGCAGCGGCCGGCGAAATGACTTATACCTTTCACCGTCCGCTGCAGGCGTATGTGAACACCATGGCGTCGGCGGGCTTTTTGATCGAACATCTTGAGGAGTGGACGAGCGTCAAACATCCACCAAAAGGGCGCCGATACGATGCGCTGGAACAGGCTCGGAAGGAAATACCGTTATTTTTGGCGATCAAGGCCCGATTGATCGGCCCCTTTGAGCCCCAATAACCGGCCGAATGGCAGGACGCGGGATTCCGCGCCGCCGCCTTGCTGTTCAATTCCCGGCGGAGTAACATCTCAAGATCAGATTGAGGTGGTTCATGCCTTCGGCCGCAAACACGGTTGTTGATATTCGTCCACGTGTGGATGCGCTCATCGCACGGGCGGTGGAGTTGAGGGCTTCCGACATCCATATCGAACCGGTCGGCGAAGGTTACGAAGTGCGGTTTCGCATCGACGGTCTGCTGCAAAGCGTCGAGACGCTCACGCTGCAGATCGGCCGGGCGGTGATGAATCGCCTGATGGTCATGGCGCATCTGCTGACCTACCGCACCGATATTCCGCAGGAAGGGCGATTGCGCGTGGATGCACCTGATCCCTTAGACCTGCGGCTATCGGTGATACCGACGGTTCACGGCATGCGTGGTGTGATCCGAATGCCTGCAGATATGCTTGCGCCACACCGGCTGGAGGATTTGAATCTTCCCGTTGCAAGTTACCGGTTTCTGATGGATTTCTGCGCCGCCGATTCCGGAATGCTGGTGATCACCGGGCCGGCCGGCTCTGGCAAGACGACCACGATCTACGCCCTGCTGGCTCATCTGGCGGAGAGCCGACGGGGTGAGAGTATCGTTTCGCTGGAAGATCCCATTGAACGGACGATCCGCGGTGTCACGCAGATCGAAGTCAGTGCCTTCGGAGCCATGAACTATCAAACCGCTCTGCGGAGTATTTTGCGTCAGGACCCGCAGACGCTGGCGATCGGTGAAATCCGCGATGCGGCCACGGCCTCGATGGCGGTGCAGGCAGCCCTGACGGGCCATCGGCTGCTATCCACGCTGCACGCCGGATCCCCCACCGGCGCTGTCCGCCGCCTGCTGGAAATGGGCGTGGAGGCGTATCAATTAAACAATAGTATTTTCGGATTCATCAACCAGCGGCTTCTGAGACGAAAAACGGCCGATGGATACCGGGGACGTCTGCCGGTGGCGGAGTTTCTACGGATGAACTCCGAGGTTTCGCGGGCGATCATCGAAGGCCGCAGGGATGCCGTGTTGACGGAGTCAGGCGGTTTATGGCCTGTTGCGCAGGGGCTGGTGGACGCGGGACTTACGGATGAGGCGGAGGTGCGCAGGGTGCTGGGACCACAGGAGCAGATCGATGACTGAATGCAGCTTTGGATATCGCGCGCAGATGGAATCGGGCAAGGAGATGGTTGGAACCATCAATGCTGAAAGCGAAGAGTCAGCCCGAAGTGCCATCGAAGCATTGAATCTCAAGGTCATGGATATCTGGAAGGCCGGAACTGCGATACGGGGCGGGCCGCTGACCGCTGCGGAATTCAAGGCGTTCAATGAACAGCTTGTCATGCTGGTGAAAGCCGGTCTGCCTCTGGAAGCGGGGATGGAATTACTATCCGCCGGCATGGGGGGACGGCATGCCAATATCGTTGCAGCGATCAATACGGATATGAAGGCGGGAATGACGCTTGCCCAAGCCGTGGAAAAACATGGGCGCCGCTTTCCACCGGATTACGCGATGCTGCTGGATGCGGCGGTGAAGACCAACAGTCTCTCGGATGTGCTCGTTAATCTGAGCCATCATCTGGAGTTGCGGCGTAAACTGCGCGAAAGTCTTTTCAATGCGCTGGGATACCCGGCGTTTGTTCTCGCGGCCATGATCATCGTCGGCGCGATTTTCAGTTGGTACGTCCTTCCGCTTTACGCGGGGTTTGCCATTTATGGTGTTCATGGAAATGGCTTCGGTCCGTCAGCCCATGCAATCCCCCCTCCCTGGCCTACGGAGGTGCTGCTGGTTCTGGGGCATAACGCGACGCTGATCATCGGCATTATTGTTGCCATCATCATCAGCTCTATTTTGTTCTGGTTATTGGTCCGCCGCCGTCCGATCATGCTGAATTTCCGGGATTGGGTGGCCGGGCACGTCCCGGTGCTGGGTCCGGCGATCCGGGCGGCAATGATCGCCCGCTGGTGTGACGCTTTGCGTGTTGGTGTGATCAGCGGGATGGATCTGCCGCAGGGGATCGAGTTGGCTTGCGCCGTCACCGGGTCGCCGGTGATGACCGCCTGCGGATCCAGTATGACTTTTGCGATGGAGCGCGGTCTGCCGATGGACAAGGCACTGATGGAATCGGCTCTTCCCCCTGCCGTGGGAACCGCGATTCAAAGTGGCGTAGCCGGAAACAATCTTGGCGAAACATTGACGGTATTGACGCAGGGGTATTCCAAAGAGGCGGAGAGGCGGATTGCCATGCTCCCGGCGATCCTCACACCGTTGCTGCTGGTGGTGCTGAGCTTCATTGTTGCGTTTGTATTATGGGGACTCATCGCACCGTTCACGGTGCTTTTGCGCTCCCTTACCGGATCGTAGGGACTTTTTAAGGCGAGGGCAGGGCCGGATACAAAGGTGCCTGAGATGATAAGAAATTATCGCCACTTGCTGGCAAAATGGATGATCAATCGCCGCTGGCGACGCGTGCGTGTTGTATCGGCACTGGGGATGTGGCTGCCGTTCTGGATTATTCCAATCGGTGCCAGCATCTACTTCACATCTTTCGGCGATTTTATTGTACTTTTGCTCCCGGTATTGGTTGTCGGACGTTATTTTGTGGCGCGACGTACGGGCGATACCGTCATTCAAAAAATATACGACATTGTGCGCCTTAAGCATCCGCTGGCCCAGTCGCTACGCAAAGCGGGGGCATTTGAGCCGGGACTGGTGGGCATTCGCATGGAGACGATCGGGGAGTTATTGGAGCAGGGCGCGACACTGGCAGAATCGCTGCGTGTGGCATTGCCGGAAATCACGGCGAACCGAGTTAGCGCTATTTCGCTGGCGGAGTCACAGAATGATTTGCCCGCCGAACTGGAGCGGCAAACGAGCCGTCGGGAAATGTGGAATATTTTCACCGAACTTGATACGTCAATGATCGTGTATTTCGCCTTTCTCGCGTTTTTGACGGTGCTGGTACCGTGCGTCACTCATCGTATGTACCATAAGCTCTATGCGCAATTCCGACACCATACTTCGCCATGGCCGATAGGCGAATTTTACTTTTTGCCGACATTTGTGCTTGACATCATCGCCTTCCTGTTGCCATTGATCATCGGCGCGATCTTGCTGCGCCGATTGTTTGTTCCCTTCTTTCGTCAGGCCGAATGGTTTCTGTATTGCCGGGATGCCGTTACATGGCGCTTGCCTGTTTTTGGCAGGATGGTGCGATTGAAAACATGGTCGGACGCGGCGCAGATTCTCGCCGACGGCTATACCCGCGGCGCCACGTTGGGCGAATGCTGCGAACGGGCTGCGTCGGGCGCGGGTAATCTGGCGGCCCGGCGTCGTCTGAAAAAGTGGGGAAGATTCATGGCACAGGGAAATGACCCGGCGGAATCCGCCCGGCGGGCGCGACTGCCGAAAATCATATGCAGCGCGATCAGCATGCCGGGTGAAATGTCAGCGGCCGGGCTGCATATCGCCGCACGCCAATTTGACATGGATTATCGGCGGATCA